>NZ_VHTA01000007.1:0-249164 GCF_030851525.1 Vibrio sp. 2017_1457_13 | reverse complement strand
TGAAGTGCTCTTTGATGGTATTAATATTCATGGCAACACCTTAAAAAAGGAGCATAAGATCACAGCCCGCACGTCAGGTCAAACTTAACCTCGCATTGCGCAAAAAACGTTCATGATCTTGCCCTGCGTCATGTCCACAGGGGCTTTGTTGCGTAATTCATTTTCGAAGCAGAGCAGACACATTTCGGTTAATTGTTAGCCAACACGGCAAGTTTTAGGCATCCCAAACCCTGTAAGCTTATTCAACGCTTTGATCATCGCGTATGTTTCACCAACTTGTGCGTTGTAATTTCTTAGACGTAACCGTCCACCAAGCAACTGCTTCACACGATACTTAAATGGCTTAAGACGACTTTCACTGGTTTGCCATTTGCGTACTCTTCTAAAGCACATATCTCTACATTACCGCTTGGAGAGTTGTGAAGTACTTTCCCTTTGCTTAAGTAGATTCCGGCATGCTCCACCAGCAGCTTTGAACGATAAAGCAGGTCACCAATATTAAGTTTATTCTTCATAAATTATCCTTTTTAAATTAAAGTATTTGTATGCAATAAAAAGATTGAAATGCGTAAAACGTATATCAATTCGTTTAATCTATGCATATGCGCTTAATTGTTCAAGTATAAATTTGTTATGGGTGGTGAAAATGCAAGAGAAAATGGTTTCTTACTCATCGATTTTAGGCGTAGTCGTCGCGAATAAACGAAAAGAACTAGGGGTTGAGCAGAGCGTATTAGCTGAGAGCATGGGCCTTTCGCAAGCTAGCTATAGTCGCCTCGAGTCTGGAAAGTCAACGTTCTCAGTCGACCAGATGTTTGAATGTGCCAAAGCTCTGGGTATTGATCCTGAGGTGCTATTTCATTCAGTTGTGAATACGGTTAACAATCTTCAGGATAGTGAACAAGTCTCCGTACAAGCCCAGCTAAGAGCTAACGCAACAAAAGCTAAATCTGAAGGGGGGAGCAATGTAGGTACTTTCATTGCGGGAGCGGCCTTGGGAGCATTAATAGTTGGATTGGCTGGCAAGTCCAAATAAACGTAACGGATATCAATATAACTGATTGTATATCTTGGTATATTGCCGAAATTAAAAGTCAAAATGGTTAGGGTGTGTAGTGCTTCCAAGTTATCAAGATTTAATGAAGCCAGTCTTAGAGGCTGCGAAGAATGAAGAAGTTAAGCTGAGTAACGTTGTAGACTTGCTAGCGGAGCATTTCAATCTGTCAGAAGACGAGAGAGCGGAACTTCTTCCCAGCGGACGACAAGCAGTTTTTACAAACCGAGTTGGGTGGGCCAAAACCTATCTAACGAAAGCAGGGCTTTTGGACTCAACAAGGCGTGGTCATTTCGTGATAACAGAGTTGGGGCAAGATGCTCTAATCAGTGGTGAAGAGATCAATAACCAATACCTTAAACGTTTTGATGAGTTCAACGCGTTCACTAAGCAAAAAAACGGTGATTTAGCCAAAGTCGAAGAGACAACGCTGTTTAATAATGATGTGACGCCTGATGAAATACTAAGAGCGGCATACAAACAAATCAACGATGCATTAGCGTCAGACATCTTGTCTCGAACACGCAAAGTATCTCCAGCTTTTTTTGAGCAACTACTTATCGACCTGCTACTAGCAATGGGTTATGGCGGTAGTGATGAAGGAATGGCCCACACATTGGGACGAAGTGGTGACAACGGCGTCGATGGTGTCATCAACCAAGATCCACTTGGAGTTGACCAAATCTATATTCAAGCTAAACGTTATGCGGACGGCAACAATATTAGCGCCGGTGATATCCGTGACTTCTTTGGTGCGCTTAACCTAAGGAAGGCGCAGAAAGGTATCTTTATCACTACCTCTGATTTCACGCCTTCCGCTGTTCAAACCACAAAAGATTTAGGCATGCGCATCGTACTGATTAATGGCAAAGAGTTAGCCAAATTGATGCTCCGCTACAACATCGGTAGCCGAGATGAGCAAGTGATTTACTTAAAACGCATTGATGAAGAATTTTTCGAAGGATAATACGTCATGGCAGACTTCAGTAATTTTGATTTCCTAAAATCGCACCAAGATTGGCTTTTTAAGTTAGCTGAGAGTGCGGAGCGGAATTTTGTCCCCTTTCCAAATACGACGCTGGTTAATATTCGACAGCTTGGGGAAGCCATTGCCCAGACTATCGCGTCTCGAGTTGGCGTTGAATCCGGCGCTAATGTCAGGCAAATAGACCTTCTTAAAGAACTAGATTGCGTACTTCGCCTTGATGATAATGTTCGAGATGCCTTCCATACGATCCGCAAGCTTGGAAATAACGCCACTCATATCTTTGACAGCAGCACTCACAGAGATGCACTTAAAGCATTAATGGTAGGTCATGCTCTATCCATGTGGTTCCATATTACTTTCGGAGGAAGCGCGGCCAAAGGCTTTAAAATTCAGAAGTTCGTCAAGCCTGAAGACCCATCAGACTATGTTCGCCAGCTTGAAGAGCAAGTTGATAGACTAAAAGTTGAATCACAGAGAACGCAAGATCGCATTAAGGTCGCGGAAGAACTTAGCAAAGTTGAAGCCAATAAAGCGCAAGCTGAGAAGTTACGTGCCGAAAAAATGGCTGAAGAAAAGGCCATTTGGGAAGAGTTAGCTGAAGAGCATGAGAATACTTTGTCCTCATATCGCCTCAAGATGGATGAAGCAAACATTGTTTACTTCCAAACTTTTCGTTCTAAATCTAAAGCAGATCAAGCTTCTGAAATTCAGCGTATTGAGAAGTCTCCCTTTGAGATGGATGAAGCTGAGACTCGAGTCATTATTGATCAGCAATTGGTGGATGCCGGATGGGAAGCCGATACTGAAAATCTTCGATATTCAAAAGGTGCGAGGCCTGAACCGAACAAGAATAGAGCCATCGCAGAATGGCCCACAAAATCAGGTCCGGCAGACTATGCGCTTTTTATGGGAATGACTCTCGTAGCAACCATTGAGGCGAAAAAATCTGCGAAGAATGTGTATGGCGCAGTTGATCAAGCAAAACGCTATGCAAAAGGTATCCAGCACTTACCAAGCAACGTTGAAGTGACCCAGCATAATGAATTTTTGGTACCAGTGGTGTTTGCCACCAATGGCCGTGCGTATTTAAAACAGCTAAAGCAAGAAAGCGGTATTTGGTTTTTAGACGTCAGAGACAGTACCAATCGTAGAAAAGCCCTCAAAGGCTGGTACAGCCCCCCCGAGCTAAAAGAATACTTGCGTCAAACACCTCGAAAAGCCAACGCAGAGTTGGATGAAATGGGCTTTGAGTACGAGTTAAAGCTCCGTGACTATCAAAAAGCAGCCATCCTCTCTGTAGAAAAAGCGATCAAAGATGGAGAAGAAAAGGCGCTGGTGGCAATGGCAACGGGAACGGGTAAGACAAAGACCTGTATAGCCTTGGTATATCGACTGCTGAAAGCACAACGTTTTCGTCGAATTCTGTTCTTAGTAGACAGAAGTGCCTTGGGCGTTCAAGCCTCGGTTGATTTTGGTGAAGTGCGAATGGAAAACCTCAATACTTTCGCAGACACCTTCGAAGTGATGGGCATGGAGCCGGATAAGGCCCCGAAAGCCGTACCTGATGATGACACCAAAGTACATGTAGCGACAGTGCAGGGCTTAGTGAAGCGCATCATGTACCCATCAGAAAATGGTTCAAAACCAGGTGTAGGACAGTACGATTGTATCGTGGTCGATGAGTGCCACCGTGGATATTTGCTTGACCGAGAACTCAGCGATACTGAGATTAAGTTTCGGGACCAAAAAGACTATATGTCCAAGTACCGCGCTGTTATCGAATATTTTGATGCCTTTAAAGTGGGTTTGACCGCTACACCTGCGATTCACACAGTCGATATATTCGGTGAGCCAGTATTCGAATACAGCTATACCGAAGCTGTGATTGATGGGCACTTAGTCGATCACTTACCGCCTGTTCGTATTCACACCAAGTTAAATACGGAAGGAATCAACTATCAGGTTAACGAAGAAGTTCAAGTTTATGATCCGCAAACTCAGCAGCTTGATTTGATCCACACGCCAGATGAGTTGGATTTTGATGTTTCGGATTTTAATAGAAAAGTAATCGCCCCAGAGTTCACCAAAGTGATCTGTAAATGGCTAATCGAAAGCGATTCTTTAAACCCGTACTCACAAGAAAAGTCATTGATTTTCTGTGTCACAGACCGCCACGCCGATGAAGTCGTAGAAGCATTAAAACAAGCGTGTGAAGACTATCACGGCGAAGTTGAAGATGATGCAATTCAGAAAATTACGGGTGCCTCGGATAAGCCGCTGGAAAAAATACGTCTGTTCAAAAATGACCGCTTACCGAATATTGCCGTAACGGTGGATTTGTTAACGACGGGTGTCGATGTGCCGAGCATCTGCAACCTAGTGTTCTTGCGACGTGTCAACAGCCGCATCTTGTTCGAGCAAATGCTTGGTCGAGCTACGCGCCGTTGTGACGAGATAGGTAAAGAGCGATTCCGCATCTACGATGCTGTAGATATCTACAAACAGCTTGAGAAAGTGAACACAATGAAACCTGTTGTGACCAAGGTCGACATTACCTTCTCTGAGTTGGAGCAAGAGATCACCAAGGGGGCGGATACCAAACTGCAAGATCTGGCTAAAGATCAATTTCTTGCCAAACTGCAAAGCAAGAAGAACCACTTAACACCACTTCAACAGGATGAATTTGAGCGAATCGTTGGCAAGCCACCTAAAGAGTTCGCCAAAGAACTGAAAGCAATGAACACAGAGGATGTGGCGATTTGGTTTGTTAGCCATCCTGGCTTAGGCGAGCTTCTTGATATGAAAGTACAGGGCGGCAGTGGACGAAACAAAATAGTGATATCAGACAAGCCTGACGACGTTACTGGTACATCAACGGGCTATGGCAGCGGCCAGAAACCAGAGGATTACTTGTCATCGTTTGCTGCCTTTGTAAACGCAAATAGTAACCGGATGGTGGCATTACAAACGGTTATCCAAAGACCATGGGAGCTGACACGAACTGACCTCAAGCAACTCGTTGTAGAGTTGGAAAAAAACGAATTTAGAGAGGAAGAGCTAAAAGTAGCTTGGAAAAAAGTGAAAAATGAGGACATCGCCGCCCGAATTATTGGTTTTATCCGACAAGCCGCAATCGGTGAGGCCCTTATTCCGTATGAGCAACGTGTTGATAATGCCTTGCAGAAAATACTTGCGAGTCGTGCTTGGAAAACGCCGCAACGAGAGTGGTTGGAAACTATCGCCGCCCAGATGAAAGCCAACATCGTTGTTGACGAGTCTAACCTCAACGAAGGTATTTTTAAGCAACGCCTTGGTGGTTTCCAACGAGCGAACAAGCTTTTCGAACAGCCTGTCGTTGATCTCCTCGCGCAATTTAACCGTGCTATTTGGTCAGATGATGACCGTAAAGAAACCGCATAATCGGTTACAATACCCAACAATTTAACTGAACTAAGAACAACGATGAGCACACAAGACTTAATCAACAAACTTTGGAGCCTTTGTCATTTACTACGTGACGATGGTGTTACTTACAATGAATACCTTAACGAGCTGACATTCCTTGTTTTCTTGAAAATGGTAGAAGAAACAGGTCAAGAAAAGCTGATCCCCGAGGGGTACCGTTGGAAAGACATTGAAAAGTTCAATGCTGCAACACGCCTTGAAGAATACAAGAAACTACTGGTTCACTTAGGCTCGCATGGTTCACTCATTACCAAAGCAATTTTCAACAACGCTTCAACCTGCATTCGCAAACCAGCAACACTGACAAAACTGGTCACAGAGATAGACAAGCTTGACTGGTATTCGGCTAAGCAAGAAGGCTTGGGCGATATGTACGAAGGCCTGCTGGAAATCAACGCAAGCGAGAAAAAATCCGGTGCAGGCCAGTATTTCACCCCTCGAGTGCTGATTGAGGTGATGGTTGAGCTGATGAAGCCAACCCCGAAAGATAAACGTCACAATCAAAAAGGTGACGTTATCGTTGACCCTACAGCGGGCACTGGCGGCTTTTTGATTGCAGCCCATCAATACATGGAGAAGAACTTCGATGTGACGGGGCTGGATGAAGCTGATTACGACAGCTACCAGCATGACACCTTCTTTGGCATGGAGTTGGTGCCTGATACACGTCGCCTGGCAATGATGAACCTGATGCTGCATGACTTGGCAGTGGATGATGAAAACTCAGGGGTTTTGTACGGCGATACGCTATCGAACGAGGGTAAAGCCTTACCAAAGGCATCGCTCATTCTTGCTAACCCACCATTTGGTACCAAACAAGGTGGCGGTATTCCAACCCGTGACGATCTTGTGCACTACACCAGCAACAAGCAACTGGCATTTTTGCATGCCATGTATCACGTTATGCTCAAGCCTGGCGGCAGAGCTGCTGTCGTATTACCTGACAACGTGCTATTTGAAGGTTCGACAGGTCGTAAAATTCGTAATGACCTGATGGACAAATGCAACCTGCATACTATCTTGCGCTTGCCTACAGGGATTTTCTACGCAGCCGGTGTGAAAACCAATGTGCTCTTCTTTGATAAGCCAACCAATATCAACCAAGACAAAGGTAATACCAAAAAGGTGTGGGTGTATGACCTTCGCGTCAATATGCCGAAATTTGGAAAACGTACCGTCTTAGAAAAAGAGCACTTTGACGAGTTTTACCGAGCTGTGGGTAGTGATTTAACGCAAGTGGACGAAGTTCAGCGCCAAGCCTTTATTGATAACCATCAAAACGGTAGTGCTGTGGGTAATATTGATACTTGCCGCTTGCGTGCGTTTACCCGTGATGAGATTAAAGCCAAAGGTGACTCGCTAGACTTGGCTTGGATCCGTGATGATAGCTTGGAAGATGCGGCCAGTTTGCCTGACCCTGATGAACTTATTGCTGAAGCAATTGAAGAGTTAGCAGGGGCTATTTCTGATTTGCAATCAATTTTAGTTGATTTAGGCGGTGTAGAGGCTTCTGACGAGGTTGTGTTATGAATTGCTCGCCAGAAAGTTGGGATTTAATTGAACTTAAGAAACTTTTCTCCTTTGTACTAGGAGGAGATTGGGGCAAAGATTGTGACTTCCCTGAGGAAGGTTATGAATATGCCTACTGTATTCGAGGTACGGAGTTTAAAAACTGGAAAAAGGATAAAGGAAGCACTAGTGTTAAGCGCCTTATTAAGAAATCTAGTTTGGAAAAACGGACTTTAATGCAAGGTGATATTCTTGTGGAAATCTCTGGCGGTGGGCCTGATCAACCAGTAGGTAGAACAGTCCTAATCGATAAGTCAGTACTAGAGCATAACCCTGACTATCCTAAAGTATGCACTAATTTTCTTCGGTTGGTGAGAACCAACGATCTAGTTGATTCTGGGTATTTGAATCATTACCTAAATTATTTTTACCTTACAGGAGAAGTTGTTAATTACCAAGGAGGTAGCAATAATCTTCGTAACCTCAAGTTTAAAGAATATGAGACGATAATGGTTCCCGTTGCTCCTAAGCCGGAACAGCTAAGAATTGCGGATCTCCTAGACGAAATTATAACAAAACTAGAAATGGCAAAGTCTCGCCTCGAAAACATTCCTAAACTACTAAACCGATTCCGAAAGATAATACTGGAACTGGCGACATCTGGTGAGTTAACTGAGGAATGGAGCTCTAAGAATGAAAAAAAATGGCATGAGACAGAGCTAATTAACTTAATTTTGGCGAAGCCAAGAAATGGCAAATCACCTAAAGGTGTTGCTGGACCTACCCCTTATCGAAATTTGACCCTTTCTTCAATCACTCAGGGCACATTTATCGAAGGGTGCTTTAAGTATGTGAATTTGGATATCGACAGTAGTTCGCACCTTTGGGTTAAGAATGGTGATCTACTCATACAAAGAGCGAACAGTATCGACTATGTCGGAGTAAGTGCATTGTATGAAGGGGATGATGATAAATACGTATACCCTGACCTTATTATGAAATGCCGAGCTAACTCTAAGGTATTGCCAAAGTACCTGCATTTAGCCTTGTCTTCAGAAAAAGTACGCAAGTATTTTCGTGATAACGCTACGGGCACAGCGGGTAACATGCCCAAGATTAATCAAGTTGTCGTGTCAGCTGCTCCTATTTGCTACCCAGAGTTGGATGAACAAGCTGAGATTGTTCGCAAGGTTGGAGAGTTATTTGAGCTAGCAAATGCCATTGAACGAAAATATGAAGCCGCAAAGCTTCGTGTTGACAAGCTAACACAATCAATCCTTGCACGAGCGTTTCGTGGTGAGCTGTTTGAACCTTTCACTGATAAGGCAGATCGAGTTGCTCAACCGCAATCAGCAGATGTCACTGATGAGCAGTCTTCAGCGGCAGAAGAAGCCTCATTAGAACAGTTAGATAAGAGTCCAACTCAACCTCGGTCGACAACAAAAGCCGTAAATGACAATAGTGAATTGCTAGCGCAGCTAAAGTCTGTCAAAAAAGCTATGACGGCACAGCAACTATTTGATAGTTCATCTTTCGAGACATTCAAAGCCATTGATGAGTTGTTTGTTGAGTTAAAACGTCTGTTAGAACTCAATTTGGTCGAAAAAGTGGGTGAAGGCGAAAACTGTCAGTTTAAGGCTGCTAAGTAGTGAAAATAGATTACTTGCACATTCGCAGTGGCTTTAAAAACGTTCAAGATTTAGAGATTGAATTTGATAACAGGCAACTGTTGACCGTTCTTATCGGACGAAATGGTTCAGGCAAATCGAACGTGATTGAGGCACTAGTTCGCATTTTTCGTGCGTTAGATTTTGGCGATGAGCCCGCGCCATTTAGCTACAAACTCGGATATTCACTGGGGGCATCCCAAGGTAGGCGTATCGAAGTTGATGCGTCACCGGAGTATGGCTCGACGCCAATTCAGCAACACAAAATACAAGTATCGACGTTAGGCGAAAGTGGTCAGTACTCTCTGCCAGAAAGCATATCTTTATCCAAAGTGACACGAGATAAGGAAGGTAATTCAGATTATCTGCCAAAGCACTTATTCGCCTATTATTCAGGTCCTAGTGATCGCTTGGAGGACTTGTTTAAGCCGCACAGGACCAAGTTTTATAACCAACTGCTAAAGAACCAGGTGAAAATTGAGGATGAGGTTCGTCCTCTTTTCTACGCCAAGCCTTTTCACAGTCAGTTTGTGCTGCTGGCTTTTTTCTTAAATCAGCAAAAAGGTGTCGGGCGAGAGTTTCTAGAGGATCATCTAGGCATAACAGCTTTTCATTCTGTTCACTTTGTTTTCCGCAGGCCGACAGAATGGAGCAGCATAAATAAAAAGGACTTATTCTGGGGAGCTAAAGGTGTCGTCAGAGAGTTCCTCAATAGATTGTTGCCACATAGTCTGGGGGCGATAAAAGCAGAACGAGAAGAGTCAACATCATTAACAGGAAGAGGAAAAAACAATGAGTTTGTTCACTTATTTTTGCCTGATCTCTACAGCCTGAAGAAAGTGGCACAAGGCCTCGGGGCCAAGAACTTTTTCAAAATGCTCGAAAGCACCTTGTTGTCTGACCTGCTGAGTAGTGTGCACATCAAGGTTCGACTAAAAAATGGGGAAGTTGTGTCATTCAGCGAGCTCAGCGAGGGTGAACAACAACTGTTAACTGTACTTGGGCTATTAGAGTTTACTGTTGAGGAAGACTCTCTGTTCTTGCTTGATGAGCCGGATACGCACTTAAACCCTGCATGGGCTGCCAAATATCACTCGTTCCTGAAGCGATTCATACCTGATAAACGTTTTTGCCATATTTTGATGGTCACACACCACCCGCTGGCTATTGCCGAGCTAAACAAGGAACAAATTCAGGTTCTCAGGAAAGATGCTGATGGGCAATCACTTGCTCAAACGCCGTTGGAAAGCCCGATTGGAATGGGCGTCAATGGCATACTAACCAGTGATATGTTTGACATGGCAACGACGCTGGATCAGCATACGAGCAAAGTGATTGAAGATAGGCGAAGAATTCTTGAAAAAGACACTCTCACTGAGGCTGAGGTTAGGCGATTGAATGAACTGAACGATTCACTCGATCGATTGGGGTATAGCTATATACATCCAGATGAAGATTATCGACAGTTCTTAATTGCTCGTAAAAAAGCCATGCAGCAGATGGAGGCTGAAAACAAGGACTCGACAGAGTATCGCCTCAAGCTCATTAACGCGATTTTAAAAGACCAAGGATTGATTGAGTAGTGCGTTACATAGATCCAAATCTTATCGACCAGTGTAAGCCTGCTAATTGGGACGTTAATTCACAACAATGGGCACAAAGAGTACAACGAGCTGCTGACAAGTCTGCTGAAATTAAATCAATTGGCAGTAAGTGGAGTGACTTTAAACCTAACTTCATTCGCGAGTTTGGGGATAAGTGTTGGTACTCGGAGGTCCCGAGAATAGGTACAGATTTTGATGTCGACCATTTTAGACCCAAAGGTGACGTAAAAATTTCAAAGCAGTCTTATGCTACTCGATTAGTTCATGGGATAAGCCAAAGGCACCCAGGATACTGGTGGTTAGCATTTGAAGCGAAGAACTATAGGTACGCTTGCATTGAGGCGAACCGGCCAAGAGCGAATGGAGGTAAGCATGATTACTTTCCTCTTATGGATGAAGCAACGCGAGTTTGGAACTGTTGTAATATTGCTGCTCACGGGGGAGAGGACGTTAAGCTATTAGATCCATGTTGTTCAATTGATGTTACCTTGGTTTCTTATGTGCAATATCCAGGTGCAGTTATGTCTCGCTATAGCGAAATATCGCACCCCGATGAGTATTCTCGTGTTCGTGAGAGCGCGAAAAGATATAACCTCAACAGTAAAACGATTAAGGGCGCGAGAAGCGAAGTCATCAAGAAAGTGAAGGATTCATTACACTTCATAGAGCTACACGCATCGCTTTCCCCAGCACAGCAAGTCACAATGAATGGCTTTTTGGCTACAATGGAGCAGAACTTGGTTGATGCTTGCAATCGAAAGTCCGCTTTTTCTGCAACAGCCGTAGCCTTTATTCGCGAGAAAAAGCATGAACCTTGGTTAGCCAATCTATTGCCAAGGCTTGATCTGTCGGATTAAATCACTTTTAACTGCTTAGTCCCCGTTACAGAGAGGCTACCTTTGGCGGCCTCTTCTATATGCTCGCTCCACCAGCACATCATTGGCTTTCTACGTTCGAGATAATCCGTGCGGTTATAGGCACTTCGAACTTGGTTATCATCAACGTGGGCTAGGGCTGCTTCAACTAAATCAGGATCAAAGCCTTGCTCATTGAGAGTGGTACTCGCTAGAGATCGTAAACCGTGACTAACCAGCCTTCCAGCAAAACCCATACGTTTTAGTGCCATATTCGCCGTTTGGCTATTGCAGGGCTTCTTAGGATCTCTATCTGACGGAAAAACAAAATCTCGATGGCCGCTTATCGGCTTCATCACTTCCAATAGCGCCAGCATCTGCTCAGTGAGCGGGATGCGGTGCTCTCTTCTTTTTTTCATTCTCTCGGCTGGGATGGTCCATATTTTTTCTTCCCATTCAATCTCATCCCATCTAGCGCCTGCGGCTTCAGAAGGCCGTGTCATGGTGTGAAGTTGCCACTCAATTAAACAACGAGTAGTACGCTTTATACTGGCATTGGCGATAGCTCCCATGAGCTCTGGTAGTTCTGTCGGTGCCAATGCTGCCATGTTTTCTTTTTTGGGCTTTTTAAAAGCAGCACGAATACCGGTCAACGGGTTGGCTTGGATGAGGCCACAGTTGGCAGAATAGTTCATTACCTCATTCAGTCTTTGAACTAAGCGCTTAACCGTTTCTAGGCTACCCTTGGCCTCTATTGGCTTAAGAAGGTCTATGACTTGTGGTGCAGTAATTTGTTTAACCGGTGTATCAGCAAGGGAGGGGAAAATGTGTAAATCAAGAGAACGCCAAATATCAACGGCATAGTCAGGAGTGATATCGTGCTTTTTGATTTCAAACCATTCTTTAGAAACATTCAAAAATGTATGTTCATGAATCGCTTTGTGTTCCTGTAACTTTTGCTCTTTATGTTCCTGAGGATCAATTCTTTGTGCGATCAACTCTCTTGCTTCTAGAGCACTTTTTCGTGCCTGTACAAGAGAAACATCTGGATAACGTCCTAAGTTGAGATTTGCTCGTTTGCCATTTGTTGGCCTGTAGTAATTGAGTTGCCATTGTTTAGAGCCACTTGGCAAAACCCGTAGCTTTAGACCTTGGCCGTCAACAAGGCTGTACTCTTTTTCCTTGGGCTTCGCATTTTTGACTTCTGTTGCGGTGAGAGGTTTCGTTTGTCTAGGCATGTTAGGAACCAAAAATAAGGAACATAATATTAAGGTTCCTACAATGGTTACTAAAAGTCAAAGATGCAGTGAAACGTCCTGAGATACCATGATACTCTAAGTTGTTGATTTGTGGTTGTTGCAGGCAAGAAAAAAGACGTCCTGAGACGTCTTTAAACTATGAGTTGGTGGAGCTGGCGGGATTTGAACCCGCGTCCGAAAATCATTCATCATTGGTACTACATGCTTAGTCGATCTTTAATTTCACCGTCAAACTGCGAACCGACACGCTATCTAATGGCTATCCTGAATTCATTTTAATGCTTTGTCTCTCAGGCGGGAGACGCGGCACGAGCTTGTTTGGTTTTGACTCTCTGTTATTCCCCGTCTTACGAGCGGAAGCTAGGGCAGAAAGGCTCTCAGCAGGGTATTAAGCTGCTAGTGCGTAGTTTTCGTCGTTTGCGACTATTTTTTTGCGGTTTGTTAACGAGGCCTACCGCACCTCGGCATGCACCTCAGACTTCAAAATTCCCGTCGAATCCAGAATCAGCCCCAGAGGTAGTTGGTGCATAGTACCAGAATCAAAGATTCTGTCTAGCATCAAATGGTTAAGTGGTTACAATTAGCGCAATGAACTCTTCATCACACGTGCTTTTTCTCTTGCCCAGTCTTTTTCTTTGAGATCATCACGTTTATCGTGCAGTTTTTTACCTTTTGAAACGCCGACTTTGATTTTGACCCAAGAGCGTGACCAGTATAACGACAGTGCCGTTAACGTCATCCCTTCGCGATTAATGCGGCCAAACAGGTTATCGAGTTCACGGCGGGAAAGCAGTAATTTTCGAACACGAGTTGGGTTGGCAACCACGTGAGTTGAGGCTTGTTGTAATGGAGTAATCGTCATACCCGAGATAAAGGCTTCGCCGTCTCGCAAGAAAACATAGCTTTCAGCAATATTCGCTTTACCTTGACGGAGGGATTTTACTTCCCAGCCTTGAAGCTCTAAACCTGCTTCCACTTCATCTTCGATAAAGTATTCATGGCGAGCTTTTTTATTGAGCGCGATAGTGCTACTACCCGCTTTCTTCGTTGATTTTTTCTTTACCATAGTGGATGCATTTTACGGATTGGTTAAAAGTTAAGGAATGTTTTTTCTTGCTGTAGCATAAGGATATCCCTAAGTAACTTCAAGCAGTTCAAGGTGCAATCTGTCAGTAAAGCGAGTCGTGAGCGGTATTTTGCGCTTTATTGACCCCATTGATTGGCTGTGGCTCATGTTTAGACGGTGCTAAATGTTAACTTTGGTCAGAAAGCGCACTGAGCTTGAGGTGAGCTAGGGATAAACGTACAATTCGGACTATCGTAATCGCTGAGATAAAAGAGGAAATAATGAAGCAAGTCTGTCGCTCGGCTTTAGTATCGTTTAGTGCTGAGCAGATGTTTCATTTAGTCAATGATGTGGCGAGCTATCCCGAATTTTTGCCGGGCTGTTCTGGCTCACGCATTTTAGAGTCTTCAGCAGATAAAATGATCGCCTCGGTCGATGTATCCAGAGCGGGGATCAGCAAAACGTTCACTACAGCCAATGAGCTGCGTCCTGCTGAGTCGATCATCATGCATTTGGTTGATGGCCCTTTTCAAACTTTGCGGGGAGGTTGGTATTTTACCCCATTGGATGAGCATGCCTGTAAGGTTGAGTTGAAGTTAGAGTTTGAATTTTCCAGCAAAATGATTGAACTCGCCTTTGGAAAAATTTTTACAGAGTTGACCAGTAATATGGTTAATGCGTTTACCCAACGAGCGAAGCAGGTGTACGCCTTATGAGTATTGAGTCAGATAGGATTCATGTGGAAGTGGTTTATGCATTGCCTCATGAACAGCGGGTGATGACGTTAGTTGTCAATCGTCATATGACGGTAGAAGAAATCATTCAAACATCGGGCATTTTAAGTCTTTACCCAGAGATCGATCTTAGTAAAAACAAAGTTGGCGTCTTTAGCCGTAATGTAAAACTGGATGCGACGGTGCGAGATCATGACCGAATTGAAATTTACCGTCCTTTGTTAGCCGATCCTAAAGACATTCGCCGTAAGCGTGCTGAGCAAGCCAAATTAGCCAGTTCAAGCGCGACTAAGAAAGCCTAGTCGTGGTTTGAGGTTGTATTTGTGATCGCTCGGTGAGTGATTGTTCGCCTTAACGACTAAAAAGCCCATCCAGATTATGAACAACTGGATGGGCTTTTTGTATAGTAATCAGTTTGTTTCAGATCATCAGTGAGTTGCTTTAATTGAGGGTTTCAAAAAAGGTGTCGCTAGGCTGAAAATCACCAGACAGTTCAATCAGTTGACCTGCATCATTAAAGTTTACGATTAGGTTTTTTTGCACTGATGGATTGTGACCGGGAGTATGATGGTAGATGTAGTACCAAGTATTAGGAAAGCCATTTTCGATCAGCATCGGTGAACCTAAAACAAAACGGACTTGTTCTTTGGTCATGCCAAATTTGAGTTGTTCAACAGCTTGTTGCTCAACGTAATTTCCTTGGTTTATATCAATACGATACACCAAACGTTCTAAAACAGAGCAGCCGGATAACATCGTCACGGCAAGAGGGATGGCAACAAGCCATTTGGTTAACTGCATAGGTAATATTCTACTACTGGTAAGTGTCAAAACTAGGGTGATAATAAACAAGCCCAGAGCAGAAGTAAAAACTTCACGCCACTCTGAGCTTGTTCAGACTACAAATTTTGAATTAGGTTGCAAACCTTAGCAGAAAAAATGTTTTTATTAAGCTGCAATCAGTAATTCTTTGGCATTCGCTAAAGTCGATGGTGTGATTTGACTTCCACCGAGCAAGCGAGCGAGTTCAGCGATTCTTTGTTCTTCACTGAGTTTGACCATTTGCGTTTCGGTCTTGCCGCCTTTGGTCTGTTTGGCAACAAACAGTTGATGATGACCACAACCAGCGACCTGAGGTAGGTGAGTAACACAAAGGACTTGGGTCGATTCGCCTAACTTACGCAGCATTTTTCCAACCACCGCAGCGGTTGGCCCAGAAATACCGACATCGACTTCATCAAATATTAAGCTCGGAGTATCAATTTTTTGAGCGGTAATGACTTGAATCGCTAGCGAGATACGTGATAACTCACCTCCAGAGGCAACTTTGGCAATCGGTTGTAATGGTTGTCCTGGATTGGTTGAGACTAAAAACGTTACATGATCAAACCCAAGCGGAGAGGGTTGCCCTTGATGCTGAACCACATCAATTTTGAATTGCGCTTTTTCCATACTCAGTTCATGCATACTAAGACTGATCAGCTTATCTAACTCCTTGGCATAACGACTGCGTGATTTATGGAGCTTTTCTGCGCAGCTTGCAAAGGTTTGGTAGTGGACAGCGACGTCATTTTCCAGTTCTTGGATTTTTTCTTCGGAGCAATCGAGTAAGGCAATTTGCTGTAAAAGTGCCTGATGATGTTGATACAATTCTTCTGGCAGAACATGGTGCTTACGGGCGAGCGAGAGCACCCGAGAGTAACGCTCCTCAACGTAAGACATGCGTTCTGGGTCAACATCAATGTGATCCAAATAGGCGCGTAACTCGTTGTTGGTTTCTTCAAGTTGAATCATGGCTTCGTTGAGCATAGTCGGCAGCGTGTTCAACTGAGCGTCCATTTCGGCCAGTTCAATCAAGGTATGGCTGACGGTCTGCAATAAGTTCAACGCATTCACTTCTTCACTTTCATACAGTAAGTTAATCGCTTTTTGGCAGTTAATAGCCAGATCGCCACTGTTGGATAATCGTTTATGCTCTTGTTCTAATTCGATGAATTCTTCTTCACCTAGCGCCAGTTCATTGAGTTCTTTGATTTGATATTCAAGAAGCTGTAATTGAGCTTGGTTCTGTTGGCTGTTTTCACGTAACTGTTTTAAATGGTGGTTAACTTGACGCCACTGTTGATAGGCCAGTCGAGTTTGCTTGAGCAGATCAAGATGTCCGGCATATTGATCGAGCATAGCCAGTTGCAATTCGGGTTTCATCAGTTGCTGATGGGCGTGTTGACCGTGAATATTGATCAGCAGTTGGCCTAGCGATTTTAGTTGCGAAAGAGGGACTGGACTGCCGTTAATAAAGGCCCTTGAACGCCCATCTTTACTAATGATTCTACGCAAAATGCACTCTTTACCATCCAGTAAATCATTGTCTTCTAACCATCGTGTGGCGTGCAAATTGTTATCAAGAATAAAAGCGGCGCTGACTTCCGTCTTTTCTTCATCTTGACGCACCATGCTGGCTTCGGCTCGCCCTCCTAGGCATAAACTGAGAGCATCAATGGCAATGGATTTACCCGCACCCGTTTCACCGGTGATGGTGGTCATACCTTTAGACAGTTCAAGTTGCAGTGATTTTACAATCGCAAAATTATTTACACTAAGATGAGCCAGCATTTGTGCACCTGTATAATTAAACAATACTGTATATAGCAACAGTATATACTGTTTCTTTATACAGTAAAGTTGTCCAGGAGGAAAAATTTAACTCAGATCACGGCTGGTCAATGGTAAACATTAAAACAACTTACTTGACCAGCCTAATTTATTACGTAATACACGATAATAGCTGTAATCTTTGGGGTGAATCAGCCTGAGTACATTTGGGCTTTGGTAAATATGGACTTCATCACCGGGTGAAACAGGCAACGAAACCTGCCCGTCGCAGCTGACTTCTTGAATCCCTCGGTTATCTGGTGATACGACTAACTTAATGCGTCGATTGCCATCAACCACCAAAGGGCGACAGGATAAGGTATGTGGAAACATGGGGACTAAAGTAATTGCATTTAAACTGGGCGATAAAATCGGTCCGCCCCCTGATAATGAATAAGCGGTTGACCCAGTGGGCGTTGAGACAATTAAGCCATCAGAACGCTGTGAAAAGGCGAAGTTATCATCGATATACACCTCAAACTCGATCATATGTGCGATTTTCCCAGGGTGCAGGACCGCTTCATTGAGCGCTGCATTATGGCTTTTTACTTGGCCGTGACGATGAATTTCTGCTTCGAGTAGAAAACGGGTTTCTTCAATATAATCGCCAGCTAATACGGCCGTTAATTGCTCTTCAAAGTCATCCGGATTGAGATCGGTTAAAAAACCAAGGTTGCCACGGTTGACCCCAATCACCGATATATCAAAACGTGATAGCACGCGCGCGGCACCAAGCATGTTGCCATCTCCTCCGACAACGATGGCTAAATCAGCCACCTTGCCAAGTTCGACTAAGCTGGCAAAATGCTCGCTAGGGATATCGGTTAAAATTTCACGCAAACGATCATCAATCAGTACTGACTTTCCCATCGAGGTGAGCCAAGCGTACAGTTCGTTATGTGTCTGAATTGCTTGTTTATTTCTTGGTTTACCTATGATCGCGATCACTGTAAATGGATTTTTCATACGTTTTCCAACTGAATTGGGCTTGAATCAGAATTCTTCATCCCCATAATAAGGGCAAGTGACGCTTTTATGCGAATGTTTGTGTCAAGAAACCAAGATAATGTGGTTCTTTTGCACAATCTTGATAGGAATTCTGGAGAGATCATGAGCCAAGAAGAGAAAAAAATCCAAGAAGAAGAACTGCAACAAGCAGTAGATACCGAAGCTGACGTTGTGGGAACCGATGCCGATATTGATTGGAACCACGAGGTTGACTCAGAAGAAGGCCAAGAAACGAAAATTGCTCAATTAGAAGCGGCGTTACTGGCCAGTGAAGCTCGCGCTAAGGAAAATCATGAAGCGATGCTGCGTGCCTTGGCTGATGTCGAGAACATGCGCCGTCGCTCCGAGCAAGAAGTCGATAAAGCGCGCAAGTATGCTCTTGGCCGTTTTGTCGAAGAGTTACTGCCGGTGCTGGATAATATTGAGCGCGCGATTGACGCGGCAGATTGTGAAAACGAGGTGATTAAACCTTTCCTTGAAGGTGTTGAGCTAACGCATAAGAGTTTTGTCGATGCGGTGACGAAATTTGGCGTGTCGGTCATTAATCCTGAAGGTGAAACCTTTAATCCTGAGTTCCATCAAGCGATGTCGATTCAAGAGAGCGCTGATCATGCATCGAATACCGTAATGTTTGTGATGCAGAAAGGTTATGAACTCAACGGTCGCGTTGTTCGTCCGGCGATGGTGATGGTTGCTAAATAACGTCGTTGATTAACAACGGGTTATTGTTGTTGAAGCGAAGTCAGTTAGGCTTCGCTTCTTGTTTTTAGAGTGTGGGGTTATACCCAGTTGTCGACGCTATGGCAGATAACTCGGTATATCGTCATTAAAAATTAGATTTTTTTACTATTCCCCCTTGAAATGCATGGGCTCGCCCTTATCTATGGGGCATAAGAGAAGCAAACATTCACGTTTTTGTTTGTGATCGGGGTTGAATCCCGATTCTCCACCCCCACATAAGGGGTATAGCAAAAAACGAACATAGAATTATTTTGGAGATAGCCTGATGGGTAGAATCATTGGTATTGACTTAGGTACGACAAACTCATGTGTTGCTGTATTAGACGGTAACAAACCTCGTGTGATTGAAAACGCAGAGGGCGAGCGTACAACCCCTTCTGTTATTGCTTACACAGATGGTGAAACCTTGGTTGGTCAGCCAGCCAAACGTCAAGCGGTAACCAACCCTGAAAATACGCTATTTGCAATCAAGCGTCTGATCGGTCGCCGTTTTGAAGATGAAGAAGTTCAGCGTGATATTGAAATCATGCCTTATAAAATTGTCCGTGCTGATAATGGCGATGCGTGGGTTGAAGCTCGTGGCCAAAAAATGGCGGCACCACAAGTCTCTGCTGAAGTTCTGAAAAAAATGAAGAAAACGGCGGAAGACTTTCTTGGTGAGAAAGTCACTGGCGCTGTCATTACTGTACCTGCTTATTTTAACGATGCACAACGTCAAGCGACTAAAGACGCTGGCCGTATTGCGGGTCTAGAAGTTAAACGTATCATTAACGAACCAACCGCAGCGGCTCTCGCGTATGGTCTAGATAAGCAAGGCGGCGATCGCGTTATCGCGGTTTATGACCTCGGTGGTGGTACTTTCGATATTTCTATCATCGAAATTGACGAAGTTGAAGGCGAGAAAACCTTTGAAGTATTAGCAACCAACGGTGATACCCACCTTGGTGGTGAAGACTTCGATAACCGTATGATCAACTACTTGGTGGATGAGTTCAAGAAAGAGCAAGGCATCAACCTGAAAAGCGATCCACTCGCGATGCAGCGTTTGAAAGAAGCGGCAGAAAAAGCGAAAATCGAACTGTCTTCTGCTCAGCAAACTGACGTTAATCTGCCTTACATTACGGCTGATGCGACAGGTCCTAAACACATGAACATTAAAGTGACTCGTGCGAAACTTGAGTCATTAGTGGAAGACTTGGTACAACGCTCTCTTGAGCCATTAAAAGTTGCACTAGCGGATGCGGATTTGTCAGTAAAAGACATTACCGATGTTATCTTGGTTGGTGGTCAAACACGTATGCCAATGGTTCAGAAGAAAGTCGCTGAATTTTTTGGTAAAGAAGCTCGTAAAGACGTTAACCCAGATGAAGCGGTAGCCGTTGGCGCTGCAGTTCAAGGCGGTGTTCTTGCTGGTGAAGTGAAAGACGTTCTACTGCTTGACGTAACCCCTCTGTCTCTTGGTATTGAGACTATGGGTGGCGTAATGACTAAGTTGATTGAGAAAAATACGACCATTCCAACTAAAGCGAATCAAGTATTTTCAACAGCAGAAGATAACCAAAGTGCAGTAACGATTCATGTTCTACAAGGTGAGCGTAAGCAAGCGATGTATAACAAGTCGCTAGGTCAATTCAACCTAGAAGGCATTAATGCTGCGCCACGTGGTATGCCACAAATTGAAGTGACTTTCGATTTGGATGCTGACGGTATCTTGCATGTCTCTGCTAAAGATAAGCAAACCGGTAAAGAGCAAAACATCACTATCCAAGCGTCTGGTGGTTTGAGCGAAGCTGAAATCGAGAAAATGGTTCAAGAAGCGGAAGCAAACAAAGAAGCAGATAAGAAGTTTGAAGAGTTGGCAACCACTCGTAACCAAGCTGACCAAATGATCCACGCAACGCGTAAGCAAGTGGAAGAAGCGGGTGATGCGCTACCTGCTGATGAAAAAGAGAAAATTGAAGCGGCAATTAATGAGCTAGAAACAGCGAAGAAAGGCGAAGATAAAGCCGAGATCGATGCGAAAGTTCAAGCGCTGATGGCTGCTGCTCAAAAACTGATGGAAATTGCTCAGCAACAGGCTCAAGCACAAAATGCGGGCGCTGAACAGCAATCTACACAAGACGATGTTGTGGATGCTGAGTTTGAAGAAGTGAAAGACGACAAGAAATAAGCGTTCTTGACTCGGCAGTATTTCTGCCGAGAGTCTGAAACGGTCTGATTGCGGGCGTTTGGGGGAACTCTAACGCCCGTAAATTTGTGGTGATATCCGTGTCTATAAAGATAAGGGAACCATCAATGATACCCTTAGCACCTTTATCTATATTGATACAAACACCGAGCGGTGAACCCGTTGGTAGTAATAATTGGTGATTTAAAACATGTCAAAACGTGATTTTTACGAAGTATTAGGCGTTAGCCGTGATGCCTCAGAGCGCGATATTAAAAAGGCCTATAAGCGCCTAGCAATGAAATTCCACCCCGATCGCAATCCGGGTGATGCCAGTGCTGCGGATAAGTTTAAAGAAGTAAAAGAAGCGTACGAAATTCTAACTGATCCGCAAAAGAAAGCGGCCTATGATCAATATGGTCATCGAGCTTTTGAACAAGGCGCTGGTGGCTTTGGCGGCGGCGGTTTTAGTGGTGGCGGTGCCGATTTTGGAGATATCTTCGGCGATGTCTTCGGTGATATTTTTGGCGGTGGTCGCCGTGGCGGTGGTGCTCCTCGTCCACAGCGTGGCGCAGATCTGCGTTACAATATGGAGTTGACCTTAGAAGAAGCGGTTCGTGGCTGCAGTAAAGAGATTGAGATCCCAACCCTGGTTCATTGTGACTCATGTGATGGATCCGGTGCCAAGAAAGGAACCTCAGCTCAAACCTGTGGAACGTGTCATGGTCACGGACAAGTGCAGATGCGTCAAGGCTTCTTTGCTGTTCAGCAGACCTGTCCTACCTGTCATGGTAAAGGCAAAATCATTAAAGATCCTTGTAATGTTTGTCATGGTCAAGGTCGCAAGCAGAAGACCAAAACCCTTAACGTCAAAATTCCTGCGGGAGTGGACACTGGGGATCGCATCCGTTTAGCTAACGAAGGTGAAGCGGGAGATATGGGCGCACCAGCCGGGGATTTATACGTACAAGTTCATGTTAAAGAACATCACATTTTTGAGCGTGATGGTAATAACTTATACTGTGAAGTCCCGGTGAGTTTTGCTATGGCTGCTTTAGGTGGTGAAGTTGAAGTGCCGACACTCGATGGGCGAGTGAATCTCAAAGTACCAGAAGAAACTCAAACCGGACGTATGTTCCGCATGCGTGGTAAAGGGGTTAAGAGTGTTCGTGGTGGTGCCATCGGTGATTTAATTGTCAAATTGGTGGTGGAAACGCCGGTTAAACTCAGTGCTCGTCAAAAAGAGTTACTCCGTGAGCTTGAAGACTCTTGTGGTGGAGATGCGGCAAATAAGCATAAACCGAAATCAGAGGGCTTTTTCAACGGTGTTAAAAAGTTTTTTGACGATTTGACCAGTTAACTAGCGCTATTTTATGTAATAAGGCTGGAAAGATGGATTTCCAGCCTTAACTCCCTTTCTGAGCTATGTCACACGGTCCTCTATCGTTATCGGGATTCGTTCACTTCGGTTTTCCAACCTATTACTTTAGACATTGAGACTATGCTTGTTGGTAACAAGAAGAGAATTTATCCGTAGTTACGATAAATGTGAGATAAATCACCCTAAATCCGCTATAGTGCTCGGCTAATATTAAGAATCATCGGCTGTCTGTTTAAGGAACCCGTTAAATGTCATTTTTATCTCAAGGTTTTGCCCCTGAATTGGTTAAAGCGCTAACAGAATGTGGTTATGAAAAATTAACCCCGATTCAGCAACAAGCGATCCCCGAGGCTCGCAAAGGGCATGATATTTTTGCAACGGCACAAACCGGAACAGGCAAAACAGCCGCGTTTTCATTACCGGTTATCCAACGCTTATTAGATAGTGGTAAAAAACCTTCTCCGCATACCGCGCGAGCGTTGATCTTAGCGCCAACTCGTGAATTAGCCGCTCAAATTGCCCAAAATATTAAAGACTACGTTAAATATACTTCGCTGAGTGTTACCGCCGTTTACGGCGGCAATAAAATGTCTTCGCAAGTGCGTCAGCTCGAGAGTGGGGTTGATATTTTAGTGGCAACACCAGGCCGTTTAGAAGAGCATTTAAGTGAAGGTAATGTCTCGCTGGCCAATTTAGAGTTTTTAGTTTTTGATGAAGCGGATCGTATTTTAGACATGGGATTTATTAATCCGGTACGTAAGATCATGCTGGAAGTTGAAACGTCACCACAAATCATGATGTTCTCAGCGACGACGTCTGCTCAGCTCAACCAATTAGCGGGTGATATTTTACGCAAGCCTAAACGGATTAATGCCGATCGTGTTAATACGACAGCAAGTACGGTTGCGCATGTGGTTTACCCTGTTGATCAAGAACGTAAAACCGAATTACTTTCTGAGTTAATAGGTCGTAAAAACTGGCAGCAAGTTTTGGTGTTTGTGAATTACAAAGAAACCGCCAATCAAGTGGTTAAAGAGCTCAAATTAGATGGCATTAAAGCCGTGATCTGTCATGGTGATAAAGGACAAAGTGCCCGTCGCCGTGCATTGGATGAATTTAAAGAGGGTAAAGCCCGTGTGATGGTCGCTACGGATGTTGCTGCGCGTGGACTTGATATTGTCGATCTGCCTCATGTCATTAACTATGATATGCCTTTTTTAGCAGAGGATTACGTGCATCGCATCGGTCGTACTGGCCGAGCGGGTAAGCAAGGTCATGCAGTATCGTTTGTCAGTCGTGAAGAAGAGTTAACGTTAATTCAGGTTGAGAATCTTATCCAGCAACGCATTCGCCGTGTCGAACAGCCTGGGTATGAGCCGAAAAAACGCGATGCTTACCTTGAAAAATTGCACACCAAAGCGGCTTTTAAAGATCGTCAAGGCCGTCGTAACAACCCTAATGAAGATAAGCCAGATCAAGCTTCTGCTGAACGTCGTTTATCAATGATGAACCGTTTAAAAAACCGCAACAAGTAATCGTACCATGATTGATAAAAAAGCTACTTTAGGTAGCTTTTTTGTTACTTGAAATACGCAAGACAACTGCGGTAGATTAGGGGGTCAATACCACGCTGTGGTTTCTCTTTTCTAACTCTCTCTTTTTCATTTGGATCGATCATGACGAGTGCGCTGCTTTTGGCCTTTGTGCCGACGTTCTTTTTTGTCTCTATCACCCCTGGTATGTGTATGACATTAGCACTGAGCTTGGGGATGAGCATTGGTTATCGACGTACTTTATGGATGATGTTCGGTGAACTGATTGGTGTTGCTGTGGTGGCGATGGCGGCAGTATTGGGGATGGCATCCGTTATGCTCAATTATCCTTGGTTATTTGCGGTATTTAAAACATTGGGTGCGGCATATCTTGGTTATATCGGGGTTCAAATGTGGCGCTCAAAAGGTAAATTAGCGTTGAATCAAAATGTTGAAACCCCTATTGTTCGTAAAGATTGGGATTTGATTGTCCAAGGCTTTGTCACTGCGATTGCTAATCCCAAAGGGTGGGCATTTATGATTGCGCTATTGCCGCCTTTTATTAATAGCCAAGCTCCGATTGCACCACAATTGTTCTGGTTGATTTCAATCATCATGATTTCGGAGTTTGTCTGTATGACGATTTACGCAACGGGCGGTAAAGGCTTGAAACGTGCTTTAGGTCATACCAATAACGTTCGCTTGATGAACCGGATTTCGGCAACGCTAATGCTCGCAGTCGCAGTCTGGCTTTTGTTGGGGTAATCTTTGCTATAGCTGATCTACGCTTGGCTCGTCTCATTTACCAGCATGCCCGAGGCAGCGCTTCACCATTACTTTTCAGTTCTAATTGATCATATTGTTCTCCGCGACAGGTATCGGTGTTTTGTCCTCTTTGTAGCAGTGGCTTAGCGATAATCGTGTATTGTTTATTATCTTTACTTGCTTGAACGGAGAGCTCAAAACGCTGAGCATCGTAATGACAGATTTGGCAATGACGATTTATCTCGTCAATGTCATCCTTAGAGTAACCCTCACTATGGCGATAGTTCTCTTCTAAATAGAGCTGTACTTTGGCCATATCAGCCATTACTTGGCGACGATGCCCCTCTTTCACAGAGTGGCTGTAAGTTGGGTAAGCAATACTTGCCAGCACACCGACGATCACCACGGCAATCATTAATTCGATCAGTGTCATGCCGCCCATCTTTTTGTGCAATTCATTGCATTTATTTATTCGAATCATGTCCATTCGTTCTGTTAACCAATCCTTGCCTAGTGTTGATTACTGTTAATATCGAGGCAAGTTGATTTACGACTATCTCTATGTTTGCAAAGGATTTTGGGAAATGGTTCGCGGCTTTACTCTTTTAGAACTGTTAATTACGGTCAGTATTGTGACACTGATGCTTGCCTTTGCTGCGCCGAGTTATCGTCAGGTAAATCAGCAAATTAAAATGACGGCACTGGCCAATGATTTACATGGCTTTTTTATGCAAGCCAAATCTGAGGCGGTGTTTCGTAATCAAGATGTATGGCTTCATGTAGAGGGGATGCCTTCTAATACTGGTGAGTGGCGTTTATTGCTATTTAGTCATGACAGTCAATCGACTCTTCATGATAGTGCACCGAGTTTGAATTCAGAAAGGGTTATTTCTGTATTGAGCGGCGATCGCTATCATAGCTTATCTGTCTCTTATAATAGTCGAATCAATCCAGTTAAATTTGAGCATGTTATGGGCAATCCGACGAGTGCTGGCAGTATTACGATTCAAGGGCAAATGAACGATAGTCAAGGTATTAAAGTAATGTTTCACAATGGTGCTGGACGAGTAAGGATCTGCAGTATTCAAGGAGAGTTGTATGGCTTTTCAGCGTGCTAAATACCGGCAATCGGGGGCCAGCTTAGTTGAATTTATGATAGCTAGCTTAGTAGGCAGCATCGCCTTGGCAATCATAGGTAGTGTCTTTCTCTCTAACCAGCGTGTAGCGTTGCAGCGTAGCCAACATATTATGCTTCAGCAACAAATGAGCATGGTGATGCATCAATTGAAACGCGATGTATTACGTGCTGGTTATAATGGTATCAATAATCATTCAGTCATATTTAGCGATCAAGATGACTTGCTGGCAGTAACCGAAACCTCGATAGGTTATGTCTATTATACCCCTCACTCTTCGTCTGGAAAATTCAGTCATACTTTGTATCGCTTAGATAACGGCATGTTGCGATATCGCCAAATAAATTGTACTCAAATTATAGATTATGAAAATTTTAAGTGTCCTGAAGATGAAGAGGAAGAGGAAAAGAACAAGTCAGCTTCTTTTTATAGCTTGTTTGAACCAAAACAAGTTCGAGTGACCCAATTTTCAGTCAAGCGTTTCCCTATTAACGGTCAGGCGGTACAAAGTGCAGTCATTTCGATTGATGTTAGTGCCTCTTTAGTTGCTAACCCTGCGGTGGCCCATTCGATGCAATTGCACATTACGCAAAGGAATTGGCAATCATGAAGCGTCATCAACAAGGCATCGCGACATTACTGATCACGGCGATATTACTCTCAATTACCTTAGTGATAACCCTTGGCTCGTATAAAAATTTGTTTTATCAAATTAAGCGAGCGCAAAATGAAGTGAGTGCTCGGCAAAGTTATTGGTTAGCCGAAGGCGGCGTTGAATGTTTGTATGCTTATATCGCACAAGACCCGACTAGAATTACTGGTTTATTAAAACAAGTTTCCGGTGAAGCCAATAATTGTAAACAGCAACTTCAGCTCGATGAATTGCAACTCATACCATTAGAAAATGGCGTGTATCGTATCCATGCACGTCAAGGATACGCACAGGTGAATAAGCAGATTTATTCATACACGACAGGCACTGGCGCAATTCAAACCAATGCGAATTTACGCTTAGTGGGAAGTTTTGAGATCCAACCGGAGGCCGTAGGAGAAGCCGATAACGACGGTTTTTATGATTGCATCGCAGTGCGTTATAAGTATCAAGTTGAGTTTCATCCAAGCTCAGGCAGTGGATTACAGACTCAAGATGCTGATGCTGGTACTAAACCTTGTAAACCTAATAGTAAAACCTCGATAGCAGGTAGCCGTGAAGGCGAATTTAGTACCAAAGATTCGCCAGAGTTTAAAACCGATTTTGTACAAGATAAGTATATTAAGCCGTTTGAGTCTTATTTTGGTCTCGCTTATACCCCTGCTAACTATCAAAAAATTAAGAGTGAACATTATCTAATTGAGCTGAACGCTGAGAAGTCGATCAATTGTAGTCATGTTATCCAACAGGCTTTTAAAAGTCATAAGAAAGTTTGGTTGCAGGGGGATTGTTTTATCAATGCTGGTTTCTCTGCACCGAATGGCCGTTCTTTAGTGGTAGAAAACGGTTTATTTGCGACGAATGGGGCTTCAGTGTATGGAGGCGCATTTTTTCATACGATTAATCCATCGATTCATCGGTTTTCCGATCCAACACAATTAGCGCTTGCTTGGCAAAAAGCACCGTTTTACGAGGTGATAAAGGACTTGTTAACGAGTAATACTGTGTACGTTGATCGTGGTGCTTTTCGACCGGATGGAGGAATCGTGTTTGATGCTGATGGTGCAGAAATAGTGATCGGCGGTGCGTTTGCTTTGCACTATAGATCGAGTAATAACCCCTATGAGCGCTTAGAGATCCTTTCATTACAACAGGGGAGCTGGAATGGATATTAAACAAAGAGGCTTTAGCCTGATTGAAGTGATGATTGCTTTTGTGCTCATCGGCGTTGGTGCGTTAAGTTTGGTTAAGTTGCAAACCTTTGTTGAGCAGCGTGCAGATTTTGCACAGCACAGCATTACTGCACTCAACCTTGCTGAGCAAAAATTAGAATGGTTTCGCACCCGCGGTGCTTCAGCCGCGACGGCGAGTTTAGTTGCGAGTTATCCTCATGACTTTGTTGATGGTGAGGATAGTCGTCATCCTCTCTACCTGTTGCAATGGAGCGTACCTTCAACCCAGTTGTCCGGTGCATTAAAAACTATCGTTGTTCAAGCCACTTGGAAAGACAGATATGGAAAAGATCAATCTGTCCAACTCAAAACGATGATTTCCCAACACAGCGAGTTTGATTAGAGGTTTTATTGCTTCGGGTTTATACAGATCCAATCAATATATTTTTGCATTATCTACCCTTTTTACTTGAAGCTGCAGCGGTGTTGGCTACTACGTTTTTTCACCCCAATTACATAGTTTGCCTATGCTCATGGGGATTCACTTACTTGCCGCCTACCTGCAACTCCAAGTCGTTTGGGTATCGACGTTACGATTTATCGCTAGCTTTATAGGTTGATTACTCAATTGTAAAGAGTGTTGTGGGTGGTTTGTTGATGCAATGTTGCTTTGATATAGCAAGGTTGGGCAAAGTGTCTCTGGATGTTTCAGTTGGTTTGGAATTTTGTGCTTCGCCTTGGCTTGTTTTATAGAATCTCATCATGGGCTATGACTCACAATAATTGAGCGCAGATATCGATAGGATGACGTCAATAAGATCAATCTATCAAAATGCACACTGTGACTCTAATTAATAAGCTATCTCCCTAAACACTTTGGTGTGCCCAGTTAGTGACGAACGAAGATCCATGAATAGGATTGGAAAGAGTTTTACCTCGTCATTAGTCAGGAAGGGGATAGGCACAACATGAACTAGGAACTACGGATGAGTAATCAAGCGGTAAACTCAGCACCTACGCAACCATTGAGTCGTATGGATCGTTTTTTAAATTTAATTGAGCGGGTGGGCAATAAAATCCCAGATCCTGCGATACTTTTTTTCTGGGCTCTCATTATCGTTTGGGTCGCTTCAGCTTTACTATCGCAGGCAAGCTTCGATTTAATCAATCCTCGTACTGGCGAAGCGCTGCAAGTGAATAATTTATTAACGGGCACCGAGCTAGCTAACTTTTTGGCCAATATGGTCACCACTTTCACCAGTTTTGCTCCATTAGGCATTGTACTTGTAGCGATGCTTGGTGTCGGTGTTGCTGATTCTTCCGGTTTTATCACCACTGGCTTGAAAAAAATGCTCAATTTTACTCCGGCGCAGTTATTAACGCCGATGTTAATTCTGGTGGCAATCGTCTCTCATACTGCGGCGGATGCTGGTTATGTGCTGGTTATTCCATTAGGCGGCATTATTTTTCATGCGGCGGGGCGTCATCCACTGGCTGGTATTGCGGCGGCCTTTGCTGGGGTATCAGGTGGTTTTGCCGCGAACTTCGTGCCTTCAGGAATTGATCCGCTACTCGCGGGCTTTACCCAAACCGCGGCTCAAGTGCTGGATCCAACTTATCAAGTGAACCCGCTTTCAAATATATTTTTTACCGGATTATCGTCGATGCTGATTGTCGGTATTGGTTGGTATGTCACGGAAAAAATCATCGAACCTCGCCTCAATAGTATGCCGATTGACGAAGATGCAGAAACTGCCCCTGATTTAGGTTCATTTTCCGCTATTGAGTCTAAAGCGTTTCGTTATGCTGGTGGCGCAATGCTGCTTGGTATTGGTTTACTGGTTGCCGCACTATGGCCAGAAACATCGGCGCTACGTTCCCCTGAAGGAGAATTGACTGCTTTTTCTGCGCCCGTGATGCGCTCTATTGTCCCTTTGATTTTCATCTTATTTATTATTCCCGGCATTGTTTACGGACGAGTTTCAGGAACGTTTAAAACCAATAATGATGTAATTAAAGCCATGTCCGCCACTATGTCGACCATGGGGGCGTACATCGTGATGGCGTTTTTCTGTGCGCAATTTTTGGCGGCCTTTAGCCAATCAAACATCGGTACTATGCTGGCGCTGTATGGCGCGGAAGGGCTAAAAGCGATGAACTTACCCGGACAAGCAACCATTGTCGGGATGATTTTATTGACCGCTATGGTCAACTTGTTGATAGGCTCCGCATCTGCAAAATGGGCACTAATTGGTCCAATTTTAGTGCCGATGTTGATGGCGGTTGGCATTTCCCCTGAACTGTCGCAAGCGGCGTATCGGGTGGGTGATTCGGTGTCGAATATCATTTCACCTTTGATGGTCTTCTTCCCATTGGTGGTGGTGTATTGCCAGCGCTATGTGAAGGGGGCGGGTATTGGTACTCTGGCGTCATTAATGATGCCGTACTCCATTGCCATGCTGATTGGCTGGACGGTTTTCCTTTTAGCCTATTGGGCACTGGGTATTCCCCTGGGTATTCAAGCGCCTTATACCTACTCTTTATAAGTCAACTGATAGCTGAGGGTTTGCTGTTTCGGCCATGAATAAGAGTAAATGATAATTAAAGCCTGCTGATATAGCAGGCTTTTTTACTATTGTTTAAGCAGGGATGGGAGATGAGTATCAGCCATGGATACCCGTTCAGTCGTTAACTAGCCTTTAAGATACTGTTCGTGAAACTCAAGATGATCGTTGATAAAACTCTGAATAAAGTAGTAGCTATGATCGTAACCAGCATGCAGGCGAAGGGTAAAATTTAACTCATTATTAATGGCTACGGCTTGTAAGGTTTCTGGTTTTAATTGTTCTTTTAAAAAGGGATCCGCTTCCCCTTGATCAACTAAGATAGGCAATGAAGTGCTTTGACGCTTAAGTAACGCAACGGCATCATAGTCTTGCCACGTTAGTTGATCCTCGCCAAGGTAGTGTCGAAACGCTTTTTGTCCCCAAGGACAATCGCTGGGATGACAAATCGGACTCAATGCCGAAATAGAGCAATAGCGCTGCGGATTTTTAATGCCGATGGTTAAAGCGCCATGCCCTCCCATGCTATGTCCGGCGATAGATCGACGTTGATTCACCGGAAAGTGCTGCTCGATCAGTGCTGGTAGCTCATCAACAATATAGCTGTACATTTGATAATGCTGCTTCCACGGTTCTTGAGTGGCATTAACGTAAAACCCAGCCCCCAGTCCTAAATCGTAAGCACCTTGTGGATCATCTGCGACAGACTCACCTCGCGGACTAGTATCTGCCGCAACAATCGCAATACCAAGTTCAGCCGCTTTACGAAAAGCGGCGGCTTTTTGCATAAAGTTTTCATCACTGCAGGTTAGCCCTGAAAGCCAGTACAACACCGGAACCGGAGTTTGAGGTGAAGCTTGTGGCGGCAGGTAAATCGCAAAACGCATCTCACAATTTAGTACCGATGAGGTATGTTGATACTGTTTATGCCAACCAGAAAATACTTTGGATTGACTGAGAGGGGTAAGGCTCATGAATACGGCTCCTAATTAGCGATGACTTAATGTCGCCAACGGAATGGCGACGACTAAGATTAAGCGGACGGTTGAGAGTGAAAATGCACCACGGAACGAATGCTTTCTCCGGAATGCATTAATTCAAAAGCTTCGTTGATCTTATCTAATGGCATGGTATGGGTAATAAATTCTTGTAAGCCAAATTCTCCGGCTAAGTATTGTTCGACGATAGCCGGTAATTGTGAGCGTCCTTTGACGCCGCCAAATGCACTGCCTCGCCATACTCGACCTGTTACTAACTGAAACGGACGTGTTGCGATCTCTTGCCCTGCACCCGCCACGCCAATGATCACTGATTCTCCCCAACCTTTATGGCAGCACTCTAAAGCTTGACGCATGACATTGACATTACCAATACACTCAAATGAGAAATCAACCCCGCCATCAGTCATTTCGACGATCACTTCCTGAATCGGTTTGGAAAACTGTTGCGGATTAATGCAGTCGGTCGCGCCCAGTTGCTGTGCTAAAGCAAACTTTTTCTCATTAATATCAATACCAATGATTCGACTGGCTCCTGCCATTCGAGCGCCAATAATCGCGGATAATCCGATCCCGCCAAGGCCAAAAATAGCAACGGTATCCCCTTGTTGAACTTTAGCCGTATTCAGTACCGCGCCCATACCGGTTGTTACACCGCAGCCGAGTAGACACACTTCTTCCAATGGTGCTTGTTTATTGACTTTGGCAAGCGAGATTTCAGGCAGTACGGTGTATTCAGAAAAGGTAGAGCAGCCCATATAGTGGTAAATCGGTTGCCCATCTTTATAAAAGCGAGTGGTGCCATCGGGCATTAATCCCTTACCTTGTGTTGCGCGTACCGCTTGGCATAAGTTGGTTTTCCCTGAAGTACAGAATTTGCATTCGCCACATTCGGCAGTGTAGAGCGGGATCACGTGATCACCGATTTCCACGCTAGTCACACCTTCACCGACCATTTCGACAATTCCGCCTCCTTCATGGCCAAGAATAGTCGGAAAAACCCCTTCTGGGTCTTCACCGGAAAGGGTAAAAGCATCGGTATGACAAACACCAGTGGCAACAATTCGTACCAATACTTCGCCTTTACGAGGCAGCATCACATCGACTTCTTCGATGCTCAGTGGTTGATTCGGGCCCCAAGCAATGGCGGCGCGTGATTTGATAAATTTATCTTGTGACATAATCTATTCCTTGCGATGAAGATAACGTTCAGTCGTGAGCGATTCATTTCACTGCTCACCACGAACTTAGTTAGGGAAGCCCTGCGGCTATAACAAGGTCAGTATAGTGCGTTATTTTATTGCTATAATCGGCTGAAAATAAGAATGACTTTTACAATTAAGTAATAATGAGGTGCTATGGCAAGTTGGGAAGGGGTTAATGAGTTTGTGGTCGTCGCTGAAATGGGGAGTTTTACGCAGGCGGCTGAGCGCTTACACACCTCCGTGGCGAATATCAGTCGACGGGTATTACAGCTTGAGGAGAGATTAGGCATAAAACTTTTGCTCAGAACCACACGCAAAGTGTCTTTGACGGAAGCGGGAATGCTGTATTACCAACAATGTAAAGTGTTGGTTGATGGTTTACTTCAGGCTGAGCAAGCGATAACGCAGATCCAACATACCCCAAGTGGCAAAATTAAAGTGACGGCTCCGGTAACGTATGGGGAGCAAAAAATAGCACCACTATTGCATGATTTTTTACTGCTTTATCCGCAGCTTGAGTTAGAGTTGGTGTTAACCAATCAGAAATTAGATTTGATTGATCAAGGGATTGATTTAGCGATACGTTTAGGGCAATTGGAGGATTCCAGTTTTATCGCTCGTAAACTCAGTGATCGTCGTTTATATGTCTGTGCCAGTGAGGACTATTTAGCGCAATACGGTACCCCCTATGCGTTATCTGAATTAACGCGTCACTCTTGTTTGATTGGTACCCACGATCATTGGCGTTTTAAGGAACATCAACAATCCAGAAGCATCAAAGTGAGTGGTCGAATTCGCTGTAGTAGTGGCATGGTACTGCTGGATGCTGCCTTGAAAGGTATGGGACTGGCACAGTTACCCGATTATTATGTCACGGAACCTTTAGCTCAGCGCCGTTTAGTCGAGGTGTTAGCGACTTTTCGAGATGATCGTGAAGGAGTATGGGCGCTGTATCCACAAAATCGCCACTTATCGACTAAGGTTCGTCTGTTGGTTGACCATCTAACTCAGCATTTATCGCTTTAAGCTTACCGGATAAAGCGGTTAACGATATACTTTCTATCCCCCGCGACTTGAAGCGACAGCGGTGGTGGCCACGTTCTCACATCGTTTATCTATATGGATGGCGACTCACGTACCCTAACGCCAGGTTGTTTAGGTATATCATTTGTGTAAGAGGTTTTTATGAGCGACAGTCCTTCTTTGTTTTCCCAACAAGATGAAGTCTTTATGCGTCGTGCGATAGCGCTTGCTGCCAAGGCCGAAGCGGAAGGCGAGGTACCCGTTGGGGCGGTATTAGTCAAAGATGGTCAAGTGATCGCTGAGGGTTGGAATCGCTCGATTGGTGGGCATGATGCGACGGCTCATGCTGAGATCCAAGTGTTGCGTCAAGCTGGACAAGTGTTACAAAACTATCGTCTATTAGATACCACTTTATATGTCACCTTAGAACCATGTCCAATGTGTGCTGGCGCTTTGTTACACAGCCGAGTTGCACGGATTGTTTACGGCGCGCCAGATCTCAAAGCGGGAGCCGCAGGAACGGTGCTGAATTTGTTTGCGAGTCAAGCGGCTTACCATTACGCGGTCATTGAAAAGGGGTTATTAGAAGAGCAATGCCGTACTCAACTGCAAGCTTTTTTCAAACGTCGTCGGCAAGAAATTAAAGCTCAAAAAGAGCAACAAAAACAAAGGTAAGATAAAAATAGTGATGGGATGTGTTTCTGAGAAGGGGGCTGGCAAACATCTACAGCCTGATTGAGTCTTTGTGTAGATGTTTGCTGATATCCGATCAGTCTATCAGTTGCACGAAGGCACGATGACGTGCGAGCACTTTCTTCTTTGTGTTCGCCAGCATGCGACGGCGACGATTGGCTGATACTGCTTTGTTCAGGAGTTTTGATTGACGTTTTCGTTTCAACATAAACACCCTCCTATTATTATAAAAAATAATTAAACTTATCGATCCCTTACCACTGGAAGTTGCAGCCATGCGGATGGACTTTTTCATGGAGGCTGTAACTAGAAGTAGTTAGGGGGGATTCACTCACTTTCCGCCTACCTGCAACCTCAAGTCGTTTGGGTATAGCAAGGTAGGAGTAAAGTGTATCAATACTTTATTACCGTTAAATTTCACACTAGATATTTATGATTTTTAAGTATAAAAATCAAGATATTTTATTAGCGAACACCGAATTTTGTTGGGTAGATGATGAGACCGGTCGCTGTTCGCTAATCAGGATTTACTCGGCGTCGACGTGATGGTCATTACTCTCATCCGCGCTCTCTTCTGGCTCGATAGTAATCACTAACAAGTCATCGATTCCGAGATCGGTATCGCTGCTGTGATGTGGATCCATATGGCCGATAATACTTTGATAATAGCGACGGATGTTTTCAACATAAGCGCGAGCTTCATCCCCACGAGCATAACCATAACGCGTTTGCGAGAAATATCGTTGTTGACGCAAAAGAGGAAGACGATCTTTAACATCGGCCCAAGAATCCGGCGACCCACCTTGTTGGCGAGTTAGACGGCGAGCATCCATCATATGCCCATAGCCAATATTATACGAAGCCAATGCAAACCAGATTTTTTCATGCTGCGGAACACTGTCTGGAATGCGTGCAACCATTCTGCGTAGATACTCGACACCACCTTGAATCGATTGCTCTGCATCGAGTCGATTGGTCACTCCGACACTGCGCGCCGTTGGTAAGGTGAGCATCATCATTCCGCGAACGCCGGTTGGCGAGCGAGCAATCGGATTCCAGTGTGACTCTTGATAAGCCACCGCAGCAATTAAACGCCAGTCAAATTCTTCTGAATATTTTTGAAACAGCGGTGCCCATTTAGGTAAGCGAGTTTCCAAAGCACGGATAAAGGCGCGAGTATCCACATAGTCAAAGTTACCAACATGACCAATGTATTTCTCTTCTAAAGAGGCTAAGCTTCCAGATTGTTTGAGATTACCGAAAAACTCAATCATTAACGCATATAAGCTTTCATCATCTGAACGCCGCATAAACCACGAAATAGGCTGGTCTTCGGTCATTTCAAAGGCCATCGCGATATCTGGATAAATACGTTGTGAGAGTGAAATTTCTACTGAGTCTGCCATGGTAAACAGCAGCTCACCTTTAGAGACCTGTTTCAATAGCTCACTCACATCACTATTATTATCAATCACGTATTGAAAATCAGGATAACGCTCGGCAACGCTGGCTAATGTCGTAGTAAAATGAGAGTCGTTGACGATTTTAAAAATAGGCTGCTGATCATTATTTGCCAACAGTTCATCTTGTCTGGCGATTAACTGATTAATGTTACGAGGTCGCCATTGGCCAGGTTTATACACCACCTGTTGCGATACATAGTAATAGGCTGGCCCAGCGCGATACTCTTTTAAGCGCTGTTCTGATTGACTTAACCCAGCAGCAATAATATCTATCTCGCCATTTTTTAACGCTGGAAAGAGACTCGATGTACGATAGGCCGGTTTCATTTCTAACCGTACCCCTAGTTCACGAGCAAACTCTCTTGCTAATTCATAATCAAGACCCGCGGGACCATCTGGGCCAATGAAATAGGACAGCTGATTATTCAACGTACCGACTCGTAATACGCCTCTCTCGCGGATTTTTTCTAGCTCACTTTTCGGCTCAGAGTCAATTTGGCAGCCGCTGAGAACGAGCAGGGTTAATGCTAGCCATAGCGCACGATAGAAAAACGTGAAAGAAAATGGGGTCATTGATTAGCGATCTCTTACATCCGGTATGTCTTTATACCAAACCCGAGGCGTTGAAGGCAAAGTTTATACACCATCGCTCAGGAATAGGAACTTAACGACCTTATTTTTCTGAGCTTCTTGAACAACCTTGTCGAGCGAGCAATGAGGGCTGGTGCAAAATATACGAAAAAATGGCGCAAACGGTTGCTTTTAGTGTTACGTCACAAAAAGAAATCCTCTATAATGCCCTCGCAATAATGAGTCGACATTGGTATTTGTTTATTAATTCATACATAACCATTTGTAATTTAATGAACTTATTCCAATTTCATCTTAATCACTTGTATATAGAGACCTAAGCTCATGAGAATTTTGCGTGGCTCCCCAGCGCTTTCTGAATTTCGCATTCAAAAACTGCTCGAAACGTGTCGTCAACAAGACCTACCAGTTACTGGTATCTATGCTGAGTTTATGCATTTTGCTGATCTTAATGCTGAGCTCGACAGCGCTGAACAGAGTAAATTGCAACAATTACTCACTTACGGCCCAACGATTCAAGAGCACCAACCGCAAGGTTTACTGTTGCTAGTCACGCCGCGTCCCGGCACCATCTCTCCTTGGTCTTCTAAAGCCAGTGACATTGCTCATAATTGCGGCTTAGGCAAAATTAAGCGCTTAGAGCGTGGCACGGCTTATTATATTGATAGTCAGAGCCCACTGACTGAGGCTCAAAAAACTGAACTAAGTCAATTACTTCATGATCGGATGATGGAAGTGGTATTCAGTGATTTAGAGTCGGCGAGTGCCTTGTTTACTGTCGCTGAACCAGCACCATTGTTACCGGTTGATATCCTCACCGGCGGCCGCGCTGCGCTTGAACAAGCAAACGTTTCCCTTGGTTTGGCATTAGCAGACGATGAAATTGACTACTTAGTCGAGAGTTTTACTCGTTTAGGTCGTAACCCTAATGACATTGAGTTAATGATGTTTGCGCAAGCTAACTCTGAGCATTGTCGCCATAAAATCTTTAATGCCGATTGGACGATTGATGGCGTAGAGCAGAAAAAATCGCTGTTTAAGATGATCAAAAATACCTTTGAAGTTACCCCTGATCACGTCCTTTCTGCTTATAAAGATAACGCTGCCGTTATGACCGGTTCTAAAGTCGGCCGTTTCTTCCCGGATCCCGATTCTCGTCAATACACTTATCATCATGAAGATGCCCATATCTTAATGAAGGTAGAAACGCATAATCACCCAACGGCTATTTCACCATGGCCCGGTGCGGCAACGGGTTCGGGCGGTGAGATCCGTGATGAAGGCGCAACCGGTATCGGTGGTAAACCGAAGGCTGGATTAGTCGGTTTCAGCGTGTCTAACCTACGTATTCCTGGGTTTGTTCAACCGTGGGAAAGTGATTTTGGTAAGCCAAGTCGGATTGTCACCGCGTTAGACATTATGCTCGAAGGTCCACTAGGCGGCGCGGCGTTTAATAATGAGTTTGGTCGTCCTAACTTATTGGGCTATTTCCGAACCTATGAAGAGCAAGTGATCTCTCATGCGGGAGAAGAGGTTCGCGGCTATCATAAACCGATTATGATCGCTGGTGGGATGGGCAATATTCGCGCAGATCATGTGCAGAAAAAAGTGATCCCTGTTGGTGCGCAGTTAATTGTGCTGGGTGGCCCAGCGATGAATATTGGACTTGGTGGTGGTGCGGCATCGTCGATGGCATCGGGTCAATCAGCAGAAGATTTGGATTTTGCTTCTGTACAACGTGAAAATCCGGAAATGGAACGTCGCTGCCAAGAGGTTATCGACCGCTGTTGGCAAATGGGTGACGCTAACCCGATTGCCTTTATTCATGATGTTGGGGCGGGGGGTATTTCTAATGCCCTTCCTGAGTTAGTCAATGATGGTGATCGCGGCGGTAAATTCCAACTCCGTGATGTGCCCAACGATGAACCGGGCATGAGTCCACTAGAAATCTGGTGTAATGAATCTCAAGAACGTTATGTGCTAGCGGTTGCTCCAGAAAACATGCCAGTGTTTGAAGCGATTTGTAAACGTGAACGCGCCCCTTATGCGGTGGTTGGCGAAGCGACTCAAGAGCGCCATTTAACCCTTGAAGATAGCCATTTCGATAATACGCCGATTGATATGCCGATGGATATTTTGCTGGGTAAGCCACCGAAAATGCATCGTCAAGCCACTACGCAACAAGTACAAAGTCCGGCGTTAGACCGCTCTAATATTGAGATGAATGACGCTATTGATCGCGTCCTACGCTTGCCAGCCGTGGCCGAAAAAACCTTCTTAATTACCATTGGTGACCGCTCGGTAACTGGATTAGTGGCACGTGATCAGATGGTGGGGCCTTGGCAGGTGCCAGTAGCGAACTGTGCAGTAACCGCGGCCAGTTACGATACTTATCATGGCGAAGCGATGTCCATGGGCGAGCGTACGCCAGTTGCGTTGCTCGATTTTGCTGCTTCAGCACGCTTGGCGGTTGGTGAAGCGATCACCAACATTGCCGCCACGCATATTGGTGATATTAAACATATCAAGCTGTCTGCCAACTGGATGTCACCAGCAGGACACCCTGGGGAAGATGCTGGGCTTTATGCCGCAGTCAAAGCAGTTGGTGAAGAGCTTTGTCCGGCATTAGGGTTAACCATTCCCGTCGGTAAAGACTCCATGTCAATGAAAACCCAATGGCAAGATGATCAAGGGCAATCTCAATCAGTGACGTCACCATTATCACTGGTGATTACTGCTTTTGCTCGGGTGGAAGATGTGCGCAAAACCATCACTCCTCAGTTGAGAACCGATAAAGGTGAAACAAGCTTAGTTCTGATTGATTTGGGTAATGGTAAAAATCGCCTTGGTGCAACAGCGCTGGCTCAAGTTTATAAACAATTAGGCGATAAGCCAGCAGATGTTGATAACGCTGCGCAGTTAAAAGGTTTTTATAGCGCGGTTCAAACGCTGGTCGCCCAGCAACAAGTGCTCGCTTATCACGATAAGGGCGATGGTGGTTTACTGGTTACGTTAGCAGAAATGGCCTTTGCTGGGCATTGTGGGATTGACGCTAATATTGCGCCATTGGGCGATGACCACTTAGCGATTCTGTTCAATGAAGAGCTTGGCGCTGTATTGCAGGTGCGCAACGAGGCGCTGACTTCAGTACTGGCTACCTTAGCGAATCATGGATTACAAGCCTGTTGCCATGTGATTGGTACGGTAACGAACTCGGATACGTTACGTATTACTTCAAATCAGCAAGTTGTGGTTGAACGTAACCGCACCCAGCTACGGACTATTTGGGCAGAAATGACCCATAAAATGCAGGCATTGCGTGATAACCCACGCTGCGCTGATCAAGAGTTTGCGGCTAAGCAAGATAACCTTGATCCGGGCTTGAATGCTCAGTTAACGTTTGATGTCCAGCAAGATATTGCCGCGCCGTATATTGCTAAGGGAAGCAAACCCAATATGGCTATCTTGCGTGAGCAAGGGGTCAACTCACACGTGGAAATGGCTGCTGCCTTCGATCGCGCTGGCTTTAATGCCGTCGATATTCACATGAGTGATATTTTAACGGGGCAAGTCGCTCTTGATGAGTACCATGGTTTGGTCGCTTGTGGCGGTTTCTCTTACGGAGATGTGCTCGGTGCTGGTGAGGGATGGGCGAAATCAGTCTTATTTAACCCCCAAGCTCGTGAGCAATTTGAGCGCTTTTTCCAACGCCAAGATACCTTTTCATTAGGGGTATGTAACGGTTGTCAAATGCTGTCTAATTTGAAAAGCTTGATTCCGGGCGCTGAGTTATGGCCACGGTTTGTGCGCAATGAATCTGAGCGTTTTGAAGCGCGCTTTAGTTTGGTGGAAATTCAACCGTCGCCGTCACTGTTTTTTAATCAGATGGCTGGTTCACGGATGCCGATTGCCGTTTCTCATGGTGAAGGCCGAGTAGAAGTGCGTGATAGCCGTCATTTAGACGCGATAGAGCAATCTGGTACGGTGGCGCTGCGTTTTGTGGATAACCATGGTCAAGCGACTCAACAATACCCGAACAACCCGAATGGCTCGCCAAATGCGATTACTGGCTTAACGACCCAAGATGGCCGAGTGACGATCATGATGCCGCATCCTGAGCGAGTATTCCGTACGGTTGCCAACTCATGGCATCCTGATCATTGGGGAGAAAATGGTCCTTGGATGCGTATGTTCCAAAATGCGCGTAAAAACCTCGGTTAAGTTTACTTTTTAATGGAGCGATGCTCGCGCTCTAATACCCCATCAAGCCGCGGTTCGTCTGCGGCTTGATGCTATCGGTTGAGCGTAAAATTTTGCAAAAAAAGCGGAAAAATAGTGAAATTTGTGCTCTAATGCCGCGCTTACCAAGGGATGGTGTTCAACATATTCAGCGGCTAAGCCAGTCGGCTCTAAGCGCGATTAACGTTGATGAGTAATCCCTTCTTCTTCCCTTAGGAAAATGAAAATGTCAGACAGTAAAAAATTCACGATTAAAGTGACCGAAAAGAATAATGGTTGGGCGGCAGAAATTGTTCGTCAAGTTACCTCCCGTCGCACCGTCGTTTCAAAGCGCGAAATGGGTTTTGAGAGCGAAGCACAGGCACAAGCTTGGGCTGAAAAAGAGTTGATTGGTTTTATTGAAAGCCAAGCTAAGCGTAATGAGCGCAAAGCCGTTGCAAGAAAAGAAAAACAAGAGAAACAAGAGAAACAAGACTAACGCGTTTCGTTTCGTCGACTTGTTGGATGATAAAAAACCCACTTCAATTTGTGGGTTTTTTACATTTATGGCCCATACCATCTTGTCTATCAAGTCGAGCTATGCGTATTAGCGAAACTGACCAACCTCAGGTAAAAACTCAAACCCCGCATTGGCCAAGCGTGCTTCTAATGCCTGACGATCGATAGCAAAATGATCACTCAACTTATCAAGGTCACCAGCAAACTCATCGCGCAGCTTCATATTAACGATACTCATCAGCATGATGGGATCCATATTCGCAAAATTGTCGAGCATCATGCTTAGTCCTCAAAATCAGAAATGAGCAAATTGGCAGCAGCGAAAGCGGCTTTTTCTTGAGTGTCTTTAGGCAGAGTCGGATCGGCAGCAATATCATTTAAGGTTTTTACTGCGCAGGAGATAGCTTTAGGGATATAGCCTTGATCGCCACTGCCAATTTGTGCGTACAGCTCGCGGACTAAATCACAACAATCGTAAACTCGCATCTGGGTTTCCTATTGATAGATGATAACGGTTCGCAATGATACACAGGGTATGTTCAGAAAACAAAATCATTCTCTCGTTTCCGACTTGAAGCGATAAGGGCTCTATACATTGATGGTGAATAGATAGTCTTGGAACCCGCATGGGATAGAACTGATTTTTGCCGTTTTTAAGGTGGAGCTTTTAAGCAGCATCGATAAAAAAGGCTGCCATTCAGCAGCCTTCATTGAGAATGAGTGATGGATGATCATCCACTCACATCGCTTATCTATCGCCCAATTGCTCGTGAATAAAGCTCACCATATTGGCCATAGGGACGGCAGATTTTTCACCACTGCGACGATGTTTATACTCAAAGTTGCCTTCATCCATGCTGCGATCACCGATGATGATCGTATGCGGAATACCGATCAGTTCCATATCCGAGAACATCACGCCTGGGCGCTCTTTACGATCGTCAAACAAGACTTCAATACCGGCTGCGGTTAATTCCGCGTAGAGTGTTTCCGCTGCTTGTTGAACTCGCTCAGATTTGTGCATGTTCATTGGTACAATCGCGACTTGGAAAGGGGCGAGTGCATCTGGCCAGATAATGCCGTACTTATCATGGTTTTGCTCGATGGCTGAAGCCACAACACGAGAAACCCCAATCCCATAACAACCCATTTCTAAAATAGTGTGTTTACCATTGGAATCGAGTACGCCACAGTTCATCTTTTCCGAGTAGTTAGTCCCTAACTGGAAGATATGACCCACTTCGATACCGCGTTTCAGCATCAAGGTTCCTTTACCGCATGGGCTTGGGTCGCCTTCAACGACGTTACGCAGATCTTCCACTTTCGCTAGCTCAACATCACGGCCCCAGTTAATACCGAAGTAGTGTTTGCCGTCAATATTGGCACCCGCGCCAAAGTCACTCATCACCGCTACAGTGCGATCAACGATAAATGGTAGCTGAAGGCCGACTGGTCCAAGAGAACCAGGACCTGCACCAATCAGCGCGCGAATTTCTTCTTCGCTGGCCATTTCTAATGGAGCGGCAACTTCAGCGAGTTTCTCTGCTTTGATTTCATTGAGTTCATGATCACCACGGATGATCAGTGCCACGATAGGGGCATCGATCTCATCAGAGGCTTTGACAAACAGTGTTTTAACGGTTTTCTCGATCGGTAGACCGTGCTGCTCAACCAATTCAGCGATGGTTTTTGCGTTTGGCGTATCAACCAGCGTCATTTCTTGGGTTGGAGCTGGGCGCTCGATTGCTGGCGCTACCGCTTCCGCTTTTTCAATGTTGGCTGCGTAATCTGACTCAGTAGAGAAAGCAATAATGTCCTCACCACTTTCAGCCAGCACGTGGAATTCATGCGAACCGTTACCACCAATCGCACCGGTATCGGCTAATACGGGACGGTAATCCAGCCCCATACGATCGAAGGCTTTACAGTAAGCGTCGTGCATCGCTTGGTACGATTTTTCTAGACCGTCTTTGTCGATATCAAAGCTGTAAGCATCCATCATACAAAATTCACGGGCACGCATCACACCAAAACGAGGGCGGCGTTCATCACGGAATTTGGTTTGAATTTGGTACAGGTTCAACGGCAGTTGCTTGTAAGAGCTGACCTCGTTACGAACGAGGCTGGTTATTACTTCTTCAGCCGTTGGGCTAAGAACAAACGGACGAGTATGGCGGTCAGTAAAGCGAAGTAGTTCCGGGCCCATTTTTTCTGAGCGGCCGGTCTCTTCCCACAGTTCAAACGGCTGGACAACGGGCATCAAGGTTTCAATCGCACCGGCGTTATCGATCTCTTGACGAACGATGTTTTCGACTTTACGCAGTACACGCAGACCAGTAGGTAGCCAAGTATAAAGACCTGAAGCCAGCTTACGGATCATACCTGCACGTAACATGAGCTGGTGGCTCACGACTTCAGCGTCGTTTGGAGTCTCCTTCAGAGTAGAAAGAAGATATTGACTGGTACGCATTCTATGGTATCCGTTTCATCATGATTGAAAAGCCCCTCATCGTTATGAGGGCGTAAAATTAAGCCTTGTATAATATCAGCCAATCGGCTTTGTCAAAAGCGTTCAATGCTCGTTACTGTCACTAACTTATCGAGAACGGTAAATTTCACATTCAAATTGAACAAATTGACCGCATATTCCTTATTGTCCAGTTGGTTTTTCTTGTAGGCGGGACGTGGATCTTGCGCTAAAACCTGCTCAATCACTTGTTGTTCATGGTGATGCCCCGTAAGTCTATTGAGTTGTGTTTGTGCTTGAGGGGAGAAAACCACAGGCAACCGCTCTGGTTCATGGTCGGCATAGCCTCCGGTCGCTTGAGGAATTGCATCCGAGTATGGAATATAAGGCTTAATATCAATCACTGGTGTGTGATTGACCAAATCGACACTGCCTAATTCAAGAAACAATTGCTCACCTTGTTTGGTTATCCCTTTTAGTTCAACGGCAGACATACCGATGCCATTCGGGCGAAAGGTTGAGCGGGAAGCAAAGACTCCAACCCGTTCATTGCCACCAAGGCGAGGTGGTCTTACCGTTGGCTTCCAGCCTGCGGCCAAATTTTGATCAAATAAGAACAGTAACCAGAGATGAGAAAATTGTTCAATGCCACGCACGGCTTCAGGGGTATTCGCCGTCCCGAGGAGTTTTAAACGTGCGGTTGCGGCGGGCACTAAGCGAGGTTGACGAGGAACCGCAAATTTTTCTTGATAGGGACTTTCAATAATACCAATAGGATCAATTGTATACATAACCGAACGCTGAATAATAAGAATGAGACATGCCAACATAGCACATTTTTTACTTGCATTTTCAGTTGATAATGATTATTAATTGATATGTTATAATGTATCAATTTTCGGAGGGGCTATGAAAGTAGGAATTCATCCTGAATATCGACCAGTGGTGTTTCATGATACCAGTGTTGATAAATATTTTATGATTGGTTCGACATTAAAAACCGATCGCACGATCGAGTGGCAAGATGGCAAAACTTACCCTTATTTTACGGTCGAAGTTTCAGCAGAATCGCACCCTTACTACACGGGTAAGCAGCGTGTGATTCAAAAAGAGGGACGTGTGGCTAACTTTAATCGTCGCTTTGCTCAATTTACCAAGGAATAAACCATGAAAGTCTTAAGTTCGTTAAAAAGCGCAAAATTACGCCATCCAGATTGCCAAATTGTCAAAAGACGGGGCCGTTTGTACGTGATTTGTAAAACCAATCCGCGCTTTAAAGCCGTGCAGCGTTAAAAATTGGACAGGATCATGAACAGCGAAAGGAAGGCGGTTTAGGTTCGATCACAAAACACGTTAAACAGTAATGACTCATCAGATGATTGATTTACCGATTAATCATCTGATTTTTTGTTTAAAATTGGTTAAAAATAAGACTGAAATTTACACTTTGTAACATGTTCAATTTTTACTTATTCGTTTCCTCAAGTAATCTGCGCTCGATTTTGACATTTTTGTCACATATGAGTAGGAATAATAACAAGGAGGGAACAGATGAGTTCATCTGCTTCGATTAATCAACCAGCACCGAAAAAACCGCGCTTTACACGGTTTTTAGATGCTGTGGAATATTTAGGGAATTTATTACCTCATCCCATCACACTGTTTGCCATTTTTTGCGTGGCAATTTTAGTCGCCTCAGGTATTGCTGGTTATTTTGAAGTATCGGTTGTCGATCCCCGACCTGAAGGTGCAAGAGGTCGTGCTGCCGATGGTATGATCCATGTGGTCAGCTTACTGAATGGCGATGGTTTACAGCGCATTGTGACCAATCTTGTTACTAACTTTACCGGTTTTGCTCCTTTGGGCACGGTGTTAGTTGCCATGCTGGGTGTCTCGATTGCTGAGCATTCTGGCCTGCTGTCTGCTGCGATCCGTGGCATGGTGATGGGCGCTTCAAAACGCATGGTTACGTTTACGGTTATTTTTGCCGGTATCATGTCTAACACGGCGGGTGAACTGGGTTATGTGGTGCTTATTCCACTTGCCGCCATGCTGTTCCATTCATTGGGGCGTCATCCTTTAGCTGGCTTAGCGGCTGCGTTTGCGGGTGTTTCTGGTGGTTATTCTGCCAACCTACTCATTGGTACGGTCGATCCGCTGCTTTCTGGGATTACGGAAACGGCGGCGCGAATTTTGGACCCAGAATACATCGTAGGCCCAGAAGTAAACTGGTACTTTATGGCGGTTTCCACCTTCTTTATTGCAATTGCTGGTGCTTGGGTTACGGAAAAAATTGTTGAGCCTAAATTGGGTAAGTACAATGTGGCTGAAGCGGGTGATGATTTATCACAAGATAAAATGGGCTTTTTGACCGATGTGGAAAAGAAAGGCTTAAAATACGCTGGATTTGCCACCGTCGTTGTCTGCGGACTATTAGCTTGGACGATTGTGCCGGAAAATGGCGTATTGCGTCACCCTGAAACCGGGCTGGTTGCGGGTTCCCCGTTCTTACGCAGTATCGTTGCTTTCATCTTTGTGTTCTTTGCTGTTCCTGGCTTTGTCTACGGTAAAGTCGTTGGTACGATGAAAAATGACCGCGATGTGATTGATGCGATGGCAAAATCCATGTCCTCAATGGGCATGTATATTGTGTTGGTATTTTTTGCCGCTCAGTTTGTAGCATTTTTTAGCTGGACTAACTTTGGTCAAGTGTTTGCTGTCGGTGGTGCTTCCTTCTTGCAAACCATTGGTTTGACTGGTCCAATGCTGTTTTTTGCTTTTATTCTGATGTGTGGCTTTATTAACCTGATGATCGGCTCGGCTTCAGCACAATGGGCGGTCACGGCACCTATTTTTGTGCCTATGTTGATGCTTGTTGGCTATGCACCGGAGACCATTCAAGCGGCGTACCGTATTGGTGACTCTGTGACCAATATCATTACCCCCATGATGAGTTATTTTGGTTTGATATTAGCGATTGCGAGTCGATACATTAAAAATCTAGGCATTGGTACGCTGATTGCGGTCATGATCCCTTATACGATTGTCTTTACATTAGGTTGGAGTTTACTGTTCTTTGTATGGGTGTTTGTGCTGGGTATGCCTGTCGGGCCGGGCGCTGCAACCTATTATATTCCTTAATCTTTTCACTTTAACGAAAGAGTAAAAACAGGCTTAACGCCGCTGCGATGATGAAAATGGCAGCGGCGTTTTTTGATCGTAAACAGGGGCATCTCGATATGACCAAGATTATCTGACAACGTTTAGCGTCGGCGAGTCAACCAGCGATCGAGATGGTTGGCGAATTCACGTCGCTCGGTTTGAGATAACGCATTGGGACCACCCGTTTGAATACCGCTTGAGCGCATGGTATCGAGAAAATCTCGTATGTTCAGCCGAGCTTTAATGGTTTCAGTGGTAAACAGCTCTCCTCGTGAACTCAGTGCTAATGCACCTTTCGTGATCACTTCGTCGGCTAATGGGATGTCTGAGGTGATAACTAAATCTCCCTTTTCGACTCGCTTAACAATTTCATTGTCGGCAATATCAAACCCAGCAGGAACTTGCAATGCAATGATATTACTGCGTTTAGGGAGTGGGATTTGATGGTTAGCAACAAACGTACATTCTACTCCCGTACGTTCAGCGGCTCTGATCAGGGTTTCTCTGATCACCTTCGGACATGCGTCGGCATCGACCCAAATTTTCATCTTGATTCCTTCTGATTGGTCAGTTCGGCGGCTAACTGTTCGACTCTAGTACTGAGCATCGCGAGTTGCTGTTCAAGTTGGGTAATACGTTGTTGATCCGTCAGTGGAGTAACGCTATTGGCCTCAACCTTTGGGACTCGTTGGGCTTGTTTCCAACTTGTTATTGCTGCAATAAGGACGGGGATTGGCAGCGAGGTGCTAAGGCGAGATTTCACCAGAGCCACCGTTGGCGCTTTTCCCTGTTGTTGTAATTGCGTGAAAATAGCCTGTAATTCATGCGATAGATCTTTACTGAGCATATTCTGTCCTTGTGTCATGGATAGTGCCTATCTTACCCATAAATGATGGCTTCGTGTTGAGTTTTCTCTTCTCTCAGTCTTTGTTCTTTTGGTAGCAAAAGAGGGCGTTGCGTGTAAGAGATCGCTTACCTGTGATGTGCGAGAAAAGCGCTACGTTATTGAAGTCTTAAGATATGAAAATTCTAATAGATTGTTTTATAAGTGATTAAATTTAATGTTGAACTATTTGAGTGATATGAAACTTGAACTTGGGATTGAATCGTGGCCAGAAGTGAGTAGATTAGTAGCTGTCGCAGCGGAAGTGACAAGGAATAGGAATGACACAAGGAGTGTTGCTTCAAGGATGAGACGGTGAATCGGAACATCGCCGCAAGGATTAGGACTCATTAAGGATATGACCATTGACATGAGGTTGATGGGCAAGGAAAGCAGGACCCTATGGAATAGGTCGGGACCCCTTCAGGATGAGGGTAGGACACCGCTCAAGGAACAAGTGAAGGAAACTAACCAGGATCGGTTAGTGTCATGGATGAATAGGGACACCGCCAAGGTGGCGATGCATAGGATAAGGTCACTGGATTGTACCGCTACTATTAGGGACGATGCAGGGAGCACGAACAAGTAGCTGGATTGCTATAAGTAAGACTTAAGCCCCGATACCATGTGTGTCGGGGCTTTTCTTAGTTCGGATAGGGCAGTGAAAACATGATGTTGCTGCCGGTAATGTCGAACGGTTTGAGTATAATGATAATTATAATAATGTGATGTTGAGCAAATGACATCAAGATCAATACGTCATCGTTGGGATTGGTTTACTTTCGCCTACTTCTTCAAGAAAACTCCGCAGTGGCTTAGCGCTGTTTATATCGCGAGACGGTGAAGTGGCAAGGTTGTCGTGATACCCGCGCTATCATTATGATGGCTACGGAGTACGACGATTTGTTTCTTTACTCGTTTTAGGTATTGAGAGAATTGATATTGTTGAGAACAAGGATGGCCCGTGACGATAGTAACACGTAGAACGTTAATAGTGCCTTATACCGAGACGTTTGAATCTGATTTTTTGATGCTTAATTGTTGTGCTAAAAATCGTGCCCAAATGAATGGCCCGAAAACCGTGGCTGCGGCGAGACAGCAATTTCAACGTATTTTACATGACCCTCACTTACATGCGATGGCTGTGCTGGATAATTATAATCGTGAATACATGGGGCATTTGTACGTTGAAGTCGACGAGCAGAGTGCTGAGTTGGGCTTTGTGTTCGATAAAAGTTATTGGGGACAAGGGATCGCTAATGAGGCATTGCAGGCTTTTTTCCCTAAAATTTGTCAACGATTACACCTTGAGAAGGTGATGGCTAGGGTCAACGCTCAGCATGCGGCGGCTCAATCTATTTTGGATAAATTAGGTTTTGTTTCGATAAGAACGGAAGACGACATTTTTGGCGTGTTTTATGAGTATCAATGGCAACGCCAAACCGAGTTATCCTCATTTGCCAGTTACTTTCTCTGAGCAGTAACGGCGTTAAGTTTAAAGCATTCGGTGCGGCGGCAGATGAAAGCCCGAGGGGGTAAAGCCGACCATCACCAGTTGCCCTTGATAGCAATCATCGCCGAGTGCAGAGAATTCAAAATAGTAAACCGTATGCCAACGCCAGCGATGAGCTGGCGTTTTCCATTTATGCTGCCCAAAAGAGACACTGAGTAACTGTAAATCTAATGCTGCGCATTTACGTGCTATACACTGTTTGGCTATTTCTGATTGACGACGCTGCTGCCAAAATAGGTAACAGATTAAGCTCAGTAGAATGATGCCAATAAGGTTATCAATCATTCGCTTTCCTTTATGGCGATGAAGGTTTGGTGGCACGCTGTAAATTGACCAGCGCTTGAGAGAGTTCTGGTGAAGGGCTGCTATGGAGTAGCGGTAATAGCACGACTCGCAGCTCTGGTAACATGACTAAATCAGCAAAAATTTGATTAAATAGCGTTTGATCGCCACTTTGCGCTAGGCGCAGTAAAAATCGTTGAGCACGTCCGCTTTGTTTTAGCGCAGACCAGCAACGACCGGCAATAGCAATCAGCACTTCTGGGTGACAAAAAGAAGAGTCATCCAACACTTGATCAATCCATTGAGCTAGCTGCTCTGGCGTCCCTCCAGAGAGTGCTCGGATCAACGCGGCCAATAAAAATAGATCACCTTCAGGTTGCGTGATGCAAACTCGTAATTTCTCATCGAGAGCCTGTGCTAGGTCATTAGGTAATGAGCTGTGTTCAAGGGCTCCGAGCAGAGCGTAGAGCACTGGCGAAGGTAAATGGGGTAACGCATTGATGATTAACTGGCTATTATTAGCGTCGTTAAGGCGTGCACAGATATCGCTAATACCTTGCAGGCCAACACTTTGCCAGTTATCCCATCCTAAATCACCCGTTAAGTAATGCTGGGCATGTTCATAATATTGGCTACTTGGCAATGAGAGCTGTCGGCGAATTTGACTATGAATGACCGCCATTTTTTCTTCGCTTGGCTTAAAGGTATAAGGATTATTAGCAAGCTTTTGTTGTTGAGCTTCGGTTAATTCACCGGTGAGGCGCGAGCCCATTGCTTCGAGAACGTAGCTAAGAAACTGGCCTATTTCCGCTTGGGCCAGTAACCCGCGTTCATCAAGGTTAAATTTTACAAACCATATCCACGGTTGTTTGTGTTGATGCCAATAAACAATCGCTAGATGAGCCTGACGTTGCAACGGGTAAGGGTACGGTTGTCTTGCTTGTTCAACATGGTGAAATTGTTGTGCATCGACGGGTTGGATTCGCCGTCCCAGATCAAAAATCTGATAGTGTACTTCACTCTGTTGGAGTAAATCAGTGAGGGTATGAATCGGCTGCATAAGGGATTATTTGTTCCTAACTTTCTTTGTTTAATAAATGGTATCATTTGTCGCAAATTCAAGGCCCAACAAATAAACATTGATGATCAATCCGACACCTTTACCGGTTTTGCTGCAACAATTAACCACAGAACTCAAAGCGGCGGCTTTATGGCAAGCACATCGCCCAACGGAAGATAAGCTCCTCAGTCGAGAGCCGTTTGCTATTGATACGCTACACCCACATGAATGGCTACAATGGATTTTTTTACCTCGAATGTGGCAATTACTCGACACGAAACAACCTTTGCCTAGAGGGTTTTTGTTAACCCCTTATTTTGTTGAAGCGTGGAAAGGGCAATCCGGCTATCAGCCGTTGATTGAGGTATTAATAGAGATAGATAGAGTGGCGCAACAATGTTAGAGATTATTTATCAAGACCCGTATCTGGTTGCAGTCAATAAGCCAGCGGGAATGCTCGTTCATCGCTCTTGGTTGGATAAGCATGAAACTCAATTTGTGATGCAAACCTTACGTGATCAAATTGGTCAACATGTCTTCCCTTTGCACCGCTTAGATCGACCGACATCTGGCGTACTTGTGTTTGCATTATCCAGCGAAGTCGCCTCAACACTGATGCCCATGTTTGCTAGTCAACAAATGGAAAAAACTTACCATGCTGTAGTGCGAGGCTGGATTGAGCAAGCGGATGTTTTGGATTATCCATTGAAGGTTGAGTTAGATAAAATCGCCGATAAGTTTGCTCAAGAAGATAAAGAGCCGCAATCAGCAATGACTGCTTATCGACCGCTGGCCAAAGTTGAAGTGCCTTTTTCTACCGGCAAGTTTGCCACCACCCGCTACAGTTTGATGGAATTGAAACCGAAGACTGGCCGTAAGCATCAACTGCGGCGTCATATGGCACATTTGCGTCACCCGATTGTTGGCGATACCACTCATGGTGATGGTAAACATAATCGCTTGTACCGTGAGCAGTATCAAGTGCAGCGTTTGATGCTTCACGCTAGCCAATTAAGCTTTATTCATCCTTATACAGAGCAAATGGTCACCTTAAACGCAGGGTTTGATGACGATTGGCAACGCTTGTTTAGCGCTTTTTCATGGCCAGACCCACAACAAAAAAGCCTTCTCGATTGAGAAGGCTTTTCTTTTCTCTTTGATTACTTAGCTAAGTAATCACGAATCGCAGCTTCAATGCCTGCGCCATCTAAACCTAATTCAGCATGCATCTCTTCTTGCGTCCCTTGAGCAATAAATTGATCCGGCAAGCCAAGATTTAAGGTCGGTTTGAGGAGTTTTTGCGCCATCAAATACTCAGCCACAGCCGCGCCAGCACCGCCAGCAATAACGTTTTCTTCCAAAGTGACCAGTACGTCATGGCTATTGGCTAACTCAGTGATCAATGCTTCATCCAGCGGTTTCACAAAGCGCATATCCGCGACGGTGGCATTAAGGGCTTCGGCCGCTTGTAAAGCGTTCGGTAGTAGAGTGCCAAAACTGAGGATCGCCACTTTTTCACCTTGACGGATCAGACGACCTTTACCAATCGTCAGTGGGGTAAAATCGGTTTCAATCTGCACGCCCATGCCGGTACCACGAGGATAACGCACTGCACTTGGACCTTGATGCCGATGCCCGGTATAGAGCATTTGCCGACATTCATTTTCATCTGCCGGAGCCATGATCAATAAATTGGGAATACAACGTAAGAAACTTAAATCAAATGCCCCTTGATGAGTTTGACCATCGGCACCCACTAGTCCCGCGCGGTCAATGGCAAACATCACGGGTAGATTCATGATCGCGACATCATGGATCAATTGATCATAACCGCGCTGTAAAAAGGTAGAGTAAATGGCCACAATCGGATGGTAGCCACCGATCGCCATACCGGTAGCCAGTGTTACCGCATGTTGCTCTGCAATCGCGACATCAAAATACTGACTAGGGTACTCTTTGGAGAAACGCACCATCCCCGAACCTTCACGCATTGCAGGGGTGATGGCCATTAATTTAGGATCTTGCGCGGCCATATCACATAAAAAATCACCGAAGATTTTTGAGTACGTAGGCTTACTTTCAGCACTCTTTGATAGGCTGGTATGGTTTAAATCAAATTTGGGTACCGCATGATAACCAATCGGATCTTTCTCTGCTGGAGCGTAGCCCTTACCTTTTTTGGTCATGACATGCAAAAATTGCGGGCCTTTGAGTTCACGCATGTTTTTGATGGTTTTAATCAGTTCTAACACATCATGGCCGTCAATCGGACCGATATAATTAAAGCCAAACTCTTCAAATAGCGTCCCCGGTACGACCATACCTTTTAAATGCTCTTCGGTACGACGTACCAGCTCTTTAATCGGTGGAATGCCCGATAAAACTTTTTTGCCGCCTTCACGTATCGAAGTGTATAAACTGCCAGACAGTAATTGCGCCAAATGGTTATTGAGTGCGCCGACATTTTCTGAAATCGACATTTCATTATCATTTAAGATAACCAGCATATCGCTGTCGACATCGCCTGCGTGGTTCATGGCTTCAAATGCCATTCCCGCGGTGATGGCACCATCACCAATCACACTGACGACTTTACGTCCTTTGGCTTCTTTCGCGGCGCAAATAGCGACGCCGAGCGCAGCACTGATTGAGGTTGATGAGTGGCCAACAGAGAGGGTGTCATACTCGCTCTCTTCTCGCCAAGGAAAAGGATGCAGTCCATCTTTTTGACGAATGGTCGACATCTGCTCGCGGCGGCCAGTGAGGATTTTGTGAGGGTAAGCTTGATGGCCGACATCCCAAATCAGTTTATCAAAAGGGGTTTGGTAGACGTAATGCAAAGCGACGGTTAGTTCTACCGTGCCTAATCCAGAGGCCAAGTGACCGCTAGAGCGACTGACGGAATTCAGTAAATAGGTACGTAACTCATCACAAAGCTTAGGTAGCATTTCTTTGGGCATGCTACGCAGTTCGTCTGGGGTATTTGCTAGGGCCAGTGTTGGATATTTCGAAATATCAAGAGTCATAGTTATGCGCGCTTATCGTGTTAGTTTTTGCGCTCGATGACGTATCGGGCGAACTCTTCGAGATGCTCAGTATTATACGGAATCGCTTGTAATGCTTCGAGCGCTTCTGCAAGCAGAACTTGAGCTTTATTCATGGCACCTTCTAAGCCGAGTAGGGCTGGATAAGTGCTTTTATGCAGTTGTTGGTCTGAACCTTGCGGTTTACCTAATGTTTCAGTATCGCTGATGATGTCTAAAATATCATCTTGTACTTGAAAGGCGAGGCCTACCGCTGCCGCATAGCGATCCAGTTGCGGCAAAATAGCCAAGCCCTTTTGGCCTGCAGCCATGGCACCCAATCGGATGGCACAACGCATCAGTGCACCGGTTTTATTGTGATGAATGGTTTCTAATTCGTCTAATGTTATACGACGATTTTCCGCGGCCAGATCTAACGCTTGACCTAAACACATTCCTTGAGCACCAGACGCTTCGGCTAAAGCTTGAATCATTTTGATCCGATTCGTTTCACCATGAGTGGAGAGTTGACCTTCTGCCAAAATAGTAAACGCCAGAGTTTGCAGAGCATCCCCGGTTAAAATCGCCGTTGCTTCATCAAATTTAATATGACAGGTTGGTTTTCCACGACGTAAGTCGTCGTCGTCCATGGCGGGCAAATCATCATGAATCAATGAATAAGCGTGGACACACTCGACAGCGCAAGCTGGAGTGTCGAGATCAGTCAGTTGGCAGCCGAGCATTTGTCCGGTGATGTAGACCAAGTAAGGGCGAGCTCGTTTACCACCAAGCAATAAACCGTAACGCATAGCTTCAATCATAGGAAGATGCTGATAAGGTAAACGATGTAACCACTCGTCTAGTTGCTGATTATTTCTCTGTTGAAAAGAGGAAAGCGCCTCAATCATAGGATCTGTATTACTCTCTGGTTATTCGGGAACAGCGGTGAATTCAGCTAACGGTGCATCGTCCGAGTTATCAAGAAGAATGCGCACTCGTTGTTCGGCTTCATCGAGTTTGGCTTGCCCGCTGCGAGCTAAGGCGATACCCCGTTCAAATTTTTTTAATGCTTCATCGAGTGCAATATCGCCGCTTTCTAATTGTTCAACTAAGTTATCTAGCTCTTCGATTGTCGCTTCGAAGGACATATTCTCCGGTTTTTTGCTCGCCATAATCATTTTGCCTCAAAAAAGATGCACGAAAGTTACCTTAGGGCGTACAGATGGTCAAATTTAACCAAGCAAATTTGTTATAAATAAGGCGCTTTTTTATCAGACCGCTAAGCTTATCTAAAAATAGTCAAACATAACCATTAATTTTAGGAGGGCTATGATGGTCAAGACCTCAGGGGAACGTGTTGCTGCTGTAGCGTTGTTTAACTCAGTGATAAGGTCACTTATGCTGCGCTAATAATCTGAAGTTTATTGAAAGCAAAATGTTTTTTTGCGATAACGAGTCAAAGAGCGGCACTTGGGGATAGTGGGTTTTGCGTATAAACTTAACCATAATATAAGTTAAAGATTTTGCTCTTGTGCCGATAAGAAGAGTAATCTCAATAATGCAGATGACAAGCATGAGGAGCGCTTCGTGGATTTAGCAACGCTAGTAGGCCTAATTGGTGGTCTGGCTTTCGTTTTGATGGCAATGGTCGTTGGTGGTAGCCTTGTGATGTTTGTCGATGTCACATCGGTTCTGATCGTCGTCGGTGGTTCAACCTTCGTTGTGTTAGTCAAATTTACCATGGGGCAGTTTTTTGGTGCGGCCAAAATTGCCGCTAAAGCGTTTATGTTTAAAGCGGAAGAGCCTGAAGACTTAATTGCCAAAATCGTTGAGATGGCCGATGCAGCGCGTAAAGGTGGTTTCTTAGCGTTAGAAGAGATGGAAATCTCTAATTCATTTATGCAAAAAGGCATCGATTTATTGGTTGATGGGCACGATGCTGATGTCGTTCGCACCGCATTACAAAAAGACATCGTTTTAACCGATGAGCGCCATGAATTAGGGACGGGTGTTTTTCGTGCCTTTGGTGATGTAGCCCCTGCGATGGGGATGATCGGTACGTTGATAGGCTTAGTGGCCATGTTATCAAATATGGATGACCCGAAAGCTATCGGCCCAGCAATGGCGGTGGCGTTATTGACGACGTTGTATGGGGCGATCATGGCAAACATGATCTTCTTCCCTATTGCCGATAAATTGGCGTTACGCCGAGGACAAGAAACCTTAAATCGTCGTTTAATTATGGATGGTGTCTTAGCGATTCAAGATGGACAAAACCCGCGAGTGATCGATGGCTATTTGAAAAATTATCTTAATGAAGGTAAGCGAGTACTTGATGTCGATAATGAATAGCGGGGGGCCATCATGGAGGATCTAAAACGCAAATGCCCACCGCCGGGCCTGCCTGCCTATATGGGAACCTTTGCCGATTTGATGGCATTGTTGATGTGCTTTTTTGTACTGCTGCTGTCTTTTTCAGAGATGGACGTTCTTAAATTCAAACAGATCGCGGGTTCGATGAAGTTTGCGTTTGGGGTACAAAACCGTTTAGAAGTCAAAGATATACCTAAAGGGACCAGTGTGATTGCTCAAGAGTTTCGTCCAGGTCGTCCTGAGCCGACTCCTATTGACGTGATCATGCAGCAAACAATTGATATTACTCAGCAAACGTTAGAATTTCATGAAGGTGATTCCGATCGAGCTGGTGGTAATCAGCGCGATGATGGTCAGCTAACGGGCGGAGAGTCTCCTGAAACCTCGACTGAAGATAGTCAAGAGAATGAAGACGCTGAGCAGGAGCAAGAGCAATCTGAAGCCCTCTCTGAAGAGATGGAAATTGTTTTAGAGAACATCAAAAAAGCCTTAGATCGAGAAATTGAGCAAGGGGCCGTTGAGGTGGAAAACTTAGGCCAGCAAATTCTGATCCGTATTCGTGAGCGGGGGGCTTTTCCTGAAGGTTCCGCCTTTTTACAACCTCAATTTCGACCCTTGGTTCGGCAGATTGCCGAATTAGTCAAAGACGTTCCCGGTATTGTTCAGGTGACTGGGCATACTGATAATCAACGATTAGATTCTGAGCTTTATCGCTCAAATTGGGATCTTTCAGCGCAGCGAGCAGTGTCGGTTGCGCAAGAAATGGAAAGAGTGACCGGTTTTGACCACCGACGTTTAGAAGTCAGAGGATTGGCTGATACCGCGCCGGTTGGCCCGAACGATACCGAAGCGCAACGCTCTCGTAATCGACGAGTCGAGATCGGTATCATGCAAGGAAAACCGCTGTTAAGTGAGGAGATCCCTTCACTACAATAGTATCAATCGTCGTTCTAGGTTCTCGATCCCAGAACCTAGAACCTAGAACCCAAATCTCCCCACTTATCATGCCATTCGCTTTTAAGCGAAGAGTCGTCATAAACCTTGCCTTTTATGATGATTTTCCTAATTGAGTAGATCGTGTATAATCCTGCCCCTTTGCTGATCTCTATCCTGAGCGTCACTGCTTAGCATGAAGCTCAATGTTTGTTTTGAACCTAATTTGCGAATAGCCCCATGAAATTTATTGTTAAACCCCATCCAGAAATTTTTGTTAAAAGTGAATCAGTACGTAAGCGTTTTACCAAGATTCTTGAATCGAATATTCGCAATATTATTAAAAAGCGGACCACTGGCGTTGCGGTTTTTAACCGCCGTGATCATATTGAAGTCAGTGCCAATAGTGATCAGTTTTTTCAACAAACATTAGAGATTTTAACCACTACGCCGGGTATCCAACAGGTATTACAAGTTAAGCAATCGACGTTTACCGACATGCATGACATTTATCTGCAAGTGTTAGAGACCAGTCGTGAACTGATTGAAAATAAAACCTTTGCGGTACGTGCCAAACGTCGTGGTAAGCATGATTTTTCATCGCTTGAATTAGAGCGTTATATTGGTGGTGGACTGAATCAAGCGGTTCCTTCAGCAAAAGTGAAATTAACTCGTCCTGATATTATTGTTCATATTGAAGTGACGGATGAATTACTCAATCAGGTGATTGCTCGTTACAAAGGGTTAGGCGGTTTTCCACTTGGAACGCAAGAGGATGTACTTAGCTTGATTTCGGGTGGTTACGATTCTGGTGTATCGAGTTATTTGCACATTAAACGCGGTTCTAAAGTCCATTATTGCTTTTTCAATCTGGGCGGGCCTGCGCATGAAATCGGTGTTAAGCAAGTCGCGCATTATTTATGGAACAAGTACGGCTCGTCAGCTAAGGTACGTTTTATCTCTGTTGATTTTGAGCCGGTTGTTGCCGAGATTTTAGAAAAAATTGACGATGGTCAGATGGGCGTCGTGCTCAAACGTATGTTTATGCGGGTTGCTGGCCGTATCGCAGAGAAGTTTGGTATTCAGGCGTTGGTGACTGGCGAAGCGATTGGCCAAGTCTCCAGTCAGACCTTGACCAACTTGCGCCATATTGATGGCGTGACCGATCGTCTTATTCTTCGTCCGCTGATCAACTGGGATAAAGGCGATATCATGGATCTTGCCCGTGATATTGGCACGGAAGATTTCGCGAAAACCATGCCAGAATATTGTGGTGTGATTTCTAAAAATCCGACTGTAAAAGCGGTCAAAGCTCTATTAGAAGAACAAGAAGCGAAACTCGATTTTACTATCTTAGATAAAGTGATTTATGACGCTCGTTTGATGGATATTCGTGATATCGAAAAAGAGAGTCAGCAGCAAGCACCGGAAGTGGAACAGGTCGATGCAGTACAAGAGCATGCTATCGTGCTCGATATTCGTAGTCCTGAAGAGGAAGATGATGCACCATTAGAACTTGACGGTATTGAAGTGATGACCATTCCATTCTATAAGTTAGCCACCAAGTTCGGCGATCTTGATCAGTCCAAAACCTATTTGCTCTATTGTCAACGAGGTGTGATGAGTCGTTTACAAGCCTTATACTTAAAAGAGCAAGGTTTTGATAATGTTAAGGTTTACCGCCCTTAGTTAACTTTAATCGGTTGTTAAACTACGTTTGCCCAGTTGATGATACTGGGCTTTTTATTATAGCCAAACAAGTTGGAGTCAACACTGCGGCGGCTTCAAGTAGGAAGTGGGTGGCGAATAGATAAAAAAACACCGCCAAAAGGCGGTGCTAAATATTTGACAGACAGGTCAAAAAATAAATACAGGAAGTATTTGTTTTGTTACAGGGGATAACTGTACAAAACAGGGTGGTAGAAACTACCGAACTCGAAAAACGAGTTTGCAAACACAACATCGCAACAGCAAACCAATTGATTCAAAAAGAATCAAGCCGTTCAGGCTTGCGTTACGGGGTGCAATATAGATTTTCTCTGGCTGGTTAGCAACGGACAATTTATAATGTTTCACATAAAAAAAACTAATCGGTTTTAGAGTGTCCCTATGTCCAGAAGATTACCACCGCTCAATTCATTAAAAGTCTTTGAAGCGGCTGCACGTCATTTAAGTTTTACCCGAGCGGCGGAAGAGTTATTTGTGACTCAAGCGGCGGTTAGCCACCAAATCAAGGCGTTAGAAGAATTCCTTGGCCTTAAGTTATTTCGTCGCCGTAATCGTTCATTGTTACTGACGGAAGAAGGACAAGGCTATTTTCTCGATATTAAGGATATTTTTAGTGCGTTGGCGGAAGCTACTGACAAATTACTTGAGCGAAGTGAAAAAGGCGCATTGACCATCAGTCTGCCACCCAGTTTTGCTATTCAATGGTTGGTGCCTCGCCTGGCGGATTTTAATCAGCAACAACCTGACATTGATGTGCGTATCAAAGCGGTAGATATGGAAGAAGGATCACTCACCGATGATGTTGATGTGGCGATTTACTATGGTCGAGGTAATTGGCCTGGCCTGCGGGCGGATAAATTGTACCAAGAGTTTTTGATCCCGCTTTGCTCACCTGCGTTGTTAGTCGGTCCGAAGCCTTTAGTCACCTTAAGTGATTTAGCACGACATACATTATTGCATGATACGTCACGCAAGGATTGGAAGCAGTTTGCTAAAGAAAATGGTTTAGATTCGCTGAATGTTAATCAAGGTCCTATTTTTAGTCATTCAACCATGGTGTTGCAGGCTGCCGCTCATGGACAAGGCGTGGCGTTAGGCAATAACGTATTAGCGCAACCGGAATTAGATGCTGGACGTTTAGTCGCCCCATTTGATGAAGTGTTGATGACCAAAAATGCGTTTTATGTTGTTTGTCATGAGAAGCAAGCGGACATGGGACGAATTGCGACTTTTCGAGATTGGATGTTGAAAAAAGCGCGTAAAGAACAAGAGGTAATATTGGATGACGCAAGCCATAACCCCTTATGAATCAGTGATTATCGATGAACCGAGCTGTGGTCAATCATCGACTTTAGCGGCGACATTTATTTTTGCCCATGGGGCAGGAGCGGATAAAACCCATCCATTCATGCAGACGATTGCCAAGGGTTTGGCCGCTAAAGGGATTCGCGTGGTGCGTTTTGATTTTCCTTATATGGTTAAACGTCAGCAAGATGGCAAACGTCGTCCGCCGGATCGCGCGCCTAAGTTACTCGAAGCTTACACGCAAGTGATTGAACAGTTTGCCAATCAACCACTGGTGATTGGTGGTAAATCGATGGGGGGGCGTATGGCGTCTTTATTGGCTGAACACCCACAGGTCCGCGCTATCGCCTGTCTCGGTTTTCCTTTTCATCCACCGGGTAAACCCGAACGCTACAAAGGGGAGCATTTAGCCTCACTGAGCAAGCCATGCCTGATATTACAAGGGCAGCGTGATACTTTCGGCTCACAGGCGGAAGTCGAACTGTTTCCACTAAGTCGTTCGGTTTCAGTGCAGTATCTTCCGGATGGCGATCATAGTTTTGCACCAAGAAAATCTTCGGGTTACCGCTTAGAAGATAACCTTGCTTGGGCAATTGAATCTTTGGCGCAGTTTATTGGTGAGGTTTATGATGAAAAGTAGTCAATCACTGACACTGATTGTGGGTGGGCTCGTCTGTGGTATCTCGGTCGCCTTAGGAGCGTTTGCCGCTCATGGTTTAAAAGCTCAACTGACGGAATATGCCTTAACGATTTTTCAAACCGCTGCTCATTATCAATTTATGCACGGTCTGGCGATGATTGCTTGCGGTTTAGCTCTTGGTTTACCGTTAATGGAAAAGTCGCGAAATTATTTTGGTCGTGCGGCGATTTGCTTTATCATCGGCATCTTTTGTTTCAGCGGTAGTCTTTACCTATTAGCGTTGACCGGAGTGTCGTGGTTAGGCTTCGTAACGCCTATTGGTGGACTGCTGTTTTTATTAGGCTGGTGCATGTTCGTTCTAGCCGCGATTAATATCAAAGAGGTAAGAGTGTGAAACAAGTCATGCTGTACTGTCGTGCGGGCTTTGAAAAAGAGTGCGCCGGTGAAATTCAGGATAAAGCGACACAGCTTGAAGTGTATGGTTTTCCTCGCCTTAAAAATAATACGGGCTACGTGTTGTTTGAGTGTTATCAAGCGGAAGATGCCGATAAACTCATTAAAAACATTGATTTTCAAACACTTATTTTTGCTCGACAAATGTTTGCAGTGACCGCTGAGTTTACTGAGTTACCGAAAGATGACCGAATCTCACCGATTTTGAGTTATTTTAAACAGGAACAAGCATTTCCACAGTGTGGTGATTTACGCATTGAAACACCAGACACTAACGAAGCAAAAGAACTGCTTAAGTTTTGTCGTAAATTTACCGTGCCGCTGCGTCAAGCGCTGCGTAGCCATGGGGTACTATTGGCTAAAGAGAGCACTAAAAAACCGGTGTTGCATGTTTGTTTTACCGCTCCTGGACACTGTTATTTAGGCTATTCGTATAGCCATAATAACTCGCCATTTTTTATGGGTATCCCTCGTTTAAAATTCCCAGCGGATGCGCCAAGTCGCTCGACCTTAAAATTAGAAGAAGCCTTTCATGTCTTTATCCCTCGTGCGGAATGGGATACGCGTTTGGCATCGGGTATGTGGGCGGTGGATCTCGGTGCTTGCCCTGGTGGTTGGACTTATCAGTTAGTGAAGCGTTCGATGTTTGTTCATGCCGTGGATAATGGCATGATGGCACAAAGCTTAATGGACACCGGTCAGGTTAAACATCATATGGAAGATGGTTTTAAGTTTGAACCTCCGCGTAAGAACGTCACTTGGATTGTCTGCGATATGATTGAGAAGCCTGCGCGCGTTGCTCAGTTGATGGGGGAGTGGATCATCAGTGGTTGGGCTAAAGAGGCGATCTTTAATCTCAAATTACCGATGAAGGGCCGCTACGATGAGGTATTGCAAGATATTGAGAATCTGAAAGATTTTCTGAAACAGAATAAAGTTAAGTTTCGCTTACAAGCCAAGCATCTCTATCATGATCGAGAAGAGATCACTGTCCATATTCAGTCACTGTCGACCATTTCTCCCTACTAAATCGGTTTGTTGTTTGTTGATTCGTTTTGAGCCTAGTTTTGGGGCTCAAAACGGATATCCTGCAAATTAAAACCGAGTTCAATGTCAGTTTTCAGGGTGGCAACTTGCTTGCAAATCCTTGCTATTTCAATCTCTTGATCGAGTTTTTTCCGATATTTACTGGCTAAGGTGTCACTGGCATAAGCGTGTTCGATATCGGTAAATTCAGAGAGGATCGCTTGAGCTGCTTTAGGGCCGAGACCAGCGACACCAGGTACTTGGCTCGAACTCATGCCCGTTAGACCCCAATAGTCGGTCAATTGGCTCGGTTTTACCCCAAATTCTTGTTCGATAAATGGCGCATCTAGCCAGCGATGTTGAAAATAATCACGAATCTGTAAGGTCGGAGACAACAGCTGACAATAGCCTTTATCAGTGGAAATGATCGTTACTTTTTCACCATGGCTGGCCACTTTACAGGCAAGGGTTGCGACTAAATCATCCGCTTCATCACCTTCTGAAAGCAGTGAATCGATACCCAGTTCCCACCATGCTTGTTGAATTTGCTCCAAGCCATTATGTAGGCTAGTGGGCATCGGCTTACGTCCTTGTTTATAGCTTGGCAATAGTTCGGCACGCCAGCCACGATCTTGCAACGCATGATCAAACACCGCAATCATGTGAGTCGGAGCGGATTCATTAATAATACGCTGTAAGGTGCGGCAGGTGGTATTAGCGGTGCGGGCGATATCGCTTTCATCGGGTTGAGCGGAATGCACTCTGCGGATCAGGTTTAACGCATCAATAATCACAAGATGAATAGACATAATCACCAAAAAATAAGGGCTGTTAGGCCCTTATTGTAATGAAATTAAAGCAGATTACTATCCTTGCTGAGCGCCACTAGGAGCTAATTCGATAGCAAGGCACATAAGCGGTTGAGCCAGGAAGCTTCATCCGGTGTTGATTGACAAAGTCGTTGAGTAATCGGTCCATTTTTTTCATTAATGCTGGTTCACCATGCAGAGTAAACGGACCTTTGCGCTCAATCTCGCGGATCCCTTCCGCTTTGACATTACCAGCAACAATCCCAGAAAAAGCTTTGCGTAAGTTGGAAGCGAGCACCTCTGGGCGTTGATTAAGATGTAAATCCAAGCTCGCCATGCTGTCATGAGTCGGATCAAAGGGCAGTTGGAATTCCGGTTCAATTTTTAATGACCAGTTATAACTGTACGCATCGTCGTGATCTTTTCGATGCTGACGAACCAGTGGCATGGCATCTTTCATAATTCTTGCCGCTTGAACCGGATCATCAATCACAATCGTGTAGTGTTTGCGGGCTTCTTCACCCAGCGTACTACCAATAAATTGATCGATTGAGCGGAAATACGCTTCGCTCTCTTTTGGACCCGTCAATACAATTGGCATTGGTTGGTCTGCATTATCAGGATGCATCATGATCCCGAGAATATACAGCAGCTCTTCTGCGGTTCCTGGACCTCCAGGGAAAATAATGATTCCGTGTGCCATTCGGGCAAAAGCTTCAAGGCGCTTTTCGATATCAGGCATAATCACTAATTGATTGACGATCGGGTTTGGTGGCTCGGCAGCAATGATCGATGGCTCAGTTAAGCCCAAGTAGCGCTGTTGCTGATAGCGTTGTTTAGCATGACCGATAGCGGCCCCTTTCATTGGCCCTTCCATCGCACCAGGTCCACATCCGGTACAGATATTGAGCTCTCTTAGCCCTAATTCATGGCCAACTTCACGGGTATATTGATATTCGGTCGCATTGATCGAATGCCCGCCCCAGCAGACGACAAGGTTGGGTTCTACCCCTGTCACCAAAGTGCCTGCATTGCGTAAGATACCGAATACTAAGTTAGTGATGTGGCTGGCATTGGTTAGGTTCAGTCTTTGATTTTCAGATAAGTGCATGTTGACGTAAACAATATCACGCAGCACAGCAAACAGGTGTTCTTGAATCCCTTTGATGATTTGCCCGTCGACAAACGCTTGCTCTGGTGGATTGGTGAGCTCGAGTTTAATGCCCCGCTCACGACGCAGTACGGTGATATCGAAGTTTTTGTACTGTTCGAGCATTTCTTTGGAGTTATCGGTATGGCTTCCGGAATTGAGTACTGCCAAACTACAATTGCGATACAGCTGATAGAGATCACTGGATGCGGTTTTTTTGAGTCTTTCTACTTCAAGTTGCGACAGTAGATCCATACTGCCGGCTGGGCTAACTTGAGTGATCATCTTGACCTCCTTAACAATCGGGGGAGAAGTGCTATTGGTCCTATGTCATTAATGCACTCTTTCAATCATAGTCGTTATTGATGGAGATAGAGTTTACATGGGTGACTTAGGGGGAACACTCTGTCGTATCGGGATGCCATTTTAGTTCGTTTAGGTTCAACAGTTTGAAATGGCTTATTAATCTTGTGCGTAACCATGGTTTTGGAAAACATCGCTAGGCGCAAGATGTGAAATGAGTCACTAAGTTTACGGAAAATGGTTAAATGTTGTTCGTTTAGTGGCTTATTTCCAAGCCAGTTGATTAGGACCATAAGGCTTCATCTCCTGCAGGGAACGATGCAACCGTTCAAGAACAATTTCTGGTGTATCGGCTTCTTTAAAGTGGGTTGAAGCGGCACTAAGAGTGATGGTGATCTGTTTATCGCGAAATTTAAAAGGCAGTCTAGCCACATTACGCTGTATTTTTTGTATAACCTGATAGCACTCATTATCGGCGCGTTCTGGCAACAGTAAGATGAATTCTTCTCCTGAAAAACGCGCGGCGGTATCGGTTTTTTCCAGCTCTTTATGAATGGTTCGAGCAATCACTTTTAACGCTTTATCCCCAGCAAGATAACCAAAACTTTCATTAATCGCTTTAAAAGCATCAATATCTAAAATCACCAAACGCAAATTATGCTGCGTGCGAATCCAGCGCCGATACTCTAATTCTAATCGATCATTAAACGCAGTGCGGTTATACAATTTGGTCAGTGGATCTTGCAGTAGTCGCTGCGCTTGATCTTCTAATCGACGGCGATAATCTTGAGTCAGTTCTAGCAAGGTTTCCATTTGGTGCTGGGTATATTGCATACGTTCAATCAGCACTTGTTCTCGTTGTTCAGCATGAATCAAACGCTCGGATAAGGCTTCAATTTCACTAAATACCGCACTTACAGGCTTATTGGATTCGTTGGCTTGAGATGATAAAGCATGCTGGCCGCGGTTGACGAGGTGAAGGAGATCTTGATGCATATGTTGGCGATGCTGTTGATAATGGGTGCTTTGCTCAAGATTAACGCGGGTGCTTTGCAGATTTTTCGATAATGAACTATTGATTTGTTCGAGGAATTTCTCCGAGTTTTTACGCTCATATTGAGTACCATCGATGACTAATTTCAGCACTTGCAAAGCCAGCTCAAGTAACCCTTGGCTATTAACCCCAAGCAGCAGCTTGCTGCGGATATCAGTCAGTAAATCTCCAGCCTCACCTTCAAAATCCAGCTCGGTGATCAGGTGCTGTAGTTCATCACTGAGCTGAGTCAGGAGTGCTTTATCGCCGTAATGGGGAGCTTCTTGATGCCCGAGATTAGGATTATGAGCAAAAATTTTCACCGCACGTTGGTATAAATGTAATAGACGCAACGCTTGATCTTGCTGATTGATGGTGTGATTGGTGCTTAACAATTGCTGAACATCGCGTTTCAGTTTGATGGGTAATCCCGGTAGATACAACAGGGTCTCTGCACACTGTTTCACTCGGACATCCATAGGGTGAGTTTGATGTTCATCGTTCGACGTTTGTGATTTCAACATGCGCTCCAGTACGGCTAAACCAGGAAAATTGAGCTAGTCTTTAATGGCCAATTTACACTATCTCAAGGATGAGACGCTATTTATCAATCTGTCGATAATAACAAATAATTGGTGGAGATCATTAGCTCAATCTGTTAACCGCATAGCATTTATCCATCTTTTAAGAACTTTTTAATCTGCTCTTCATTACGATAAGATGAGTGAACCTTAATCAGTCCTTGATTGATCGCTTGTTGACACGATTTTCGGATGTTACTTGAGGCGAAACTGGCCGCAGGGGCGTTATCAATCGCCTTAAAATAGACCCAATGGCTGGTGTTGTCTTTTAGGCTCAGCTCTCTGGCGACCCCTGTAGCCATCAATAAAATATCCAATAATTCTTTATCATTAATGGCGGTGTAGGCTCTGGGTAAAAAAGGATAATCGGCAATTCCTAAGCGAATGGTTCGGTTTAAACGCCGCTCTGGTTGGAACTGATTGATTAAGTCTTGGACTTTATTAAACAGCTCTTCTGGTGGCCTATCTCTATCGATATTGGGTTCAATGTACAGTAAGTTTGCATCCGAGAAATGATAGAGCCGGGCTGGCTCCTCAAGATGGTCAGTTAAAAAACGCCCAAAAGCATGTTCGAGCTCTACGCCTGCCGTATAGCCATGTTGTAAGTACATACTGCGCAGGAAAGGGAGATCAATCATCGCGAAGCGCAGACGATCATTTAACGGTTCATGAATCAATTCACCAATTAACCACTGCTCGTAATTATAGCTACTGCGTTGAAGAGAAGAGAGTAACTTCGCATTGAGCATTCTTAGGTTGGGTAAACGAGAGCGAGAATGCGTGAATAAATGGCTATTCAGCTCATCGATTTCGTCTTGTTGGTTTTGGATAATATAACCACGACGCATCAGGTAGAGAAACAATACAATGCTGGTTAAAAATAGCGTAAAAGCGATTTTTTGAAATTTGCTGTATTCACGTTGAGTCGCTTGTAGGGCTTTTTCTTGGCCAACTAAATGCAGGGTTTGTTCAACAAATTCTTTTTGCTGGCGAAAGGCATCTTCACTAATTTGGTTAAGCTGAGCTTGGCGAAGTTGAGTGATTTGGTGGCTTTTTTTACTCCATTCTAATGCGAGTAAATACTGCTCTTTTTGCTCATAACCTAAGGAAAGAAGTTGATAGGCTTGCTCTTCAATTTCCATGTCGTGTAGCGTTTCATTAAACTTGATTGCCGCTTGGGCGTAGTCAATCACTTGTTTATTGTTTTGCTGAGATAGGGCTAACTGAGCACTAAGTAAGGCGGCTCGCGCTTGCAAGCGTAGGTTTGGTGTGTATTGAAGGAGTTCCTTCGCCACGCTGAGATATTGTTCGGCTAGCGTATAGTTATAGAGCTGCCGATAAGTCGCGGATAAACTTAACCGAACATCAATCACACTGGCTAGATTGAGTTCACTACTTTCATGATCGATAACATTAAAATAATGCACCAAGGCTAAATTGTACTTACCTTGTTGAAAATAAACATCCCCCATCCGTTTAAGCACAGAAACAAGGATCGGCGATTTTTCATAGTTACCATAAAACTCGGCGGCTTGAGAGAGATGAACTAAAGCTTTATCCAGTACCCGACGTTCATAAAACAACTGCGCTAATAGATTATTGGTTTTTGCTAATTCTGCGCTAGCATTGGTTTCTATCGCCCCCCAATAAGCCGTGAGTAGTTCAGATAAGGCTAAATTGTAGAGTTTATGGTGTAGATAATGTTTTCCGACGATCACGTGATATTCAATCAAGGGTTTTTTGGCTTGCAATGATTCAAGATAAGGTTTTGCTTCTGCAAACAGTTGATTAGCTAAAGTTAGCTCGTTATTTTGTGACGCAATTTCTGCGCTGAGCATGGTGATATGGTAATCAATCTGCTTAGAGAGGCGATGTTCTTCGAGCAAGAGAGGGTGCTGATTGGTGATCTCGCGCAGTTGTTGACGAGCGGCATCGGCATCGTGATTGTGTCGCCACTGTAAACGAATCGTCATAATATCTAGCTCTAACGCCAAATAAGGAAGATCATGCTCTTGCGCGAGCTGTTTGGCTTCATCGAGCGTATCAAACGCCGTTTGTGTATTACCCAAGATAAACTCAGCAGTGGCTAAAATTTTTAGCGCATCAATGGTACTGCTTGGCGTTCGAATGCGGCTATCGGTTTCATCTCGACTAATATTGGACGGTGTTTTTTCGGTTTTATCCGCCAGCTTACGCTGCTCTAAATACTCTTCGACGAGATTTTTGGCCTGAATGGGAGAAATCTCCAATAAACCGTGTGCTTCGTTAAGTTGCGGCAAAGCGTAGACGGCGGCTTTTACCCAAGGAGAAATGCTCAGAAGGAGTAGGCAAACGTAAGGTATCCAGCGGAAAGAGGGCATTATAATGGGCGTCCTTTTATTGGCGAGCCATGCGCAAATTATGCTCAGGTGAAGGTCGTTCGGTTGAGCGGAATGGATTGATGTCTAAGCCGCCTCGACGTGTGTAACGCGCCAATACAGTGAGCTGTTTAGGCTGGCAGTAACGACACAAATCATGGAAAATTCGCTCAACGCATTGCTCATGAAATTCATTATGCTCACGGAATGAGACAATATAACGCAATAATGCTTCGCGTTGTATTTTCGGCCCGTGATAGGTGATTTCAACACTGCCCCAATCCGGTTGATTGGTGATCAAGCAGTTTGATTTGAGTAAGTGGCTGTGCAGAGTTTCGGTGACGATTTCAGCTTCCGTCGCTTGTTCCAATAAGGTAGCATCAAACTGATAGTGATCGATTTCAATATCTTGCTGATCAATACATTCACCTTGCATCGAAACAATCGGTTGATTGGTATAGTGAGCAAGTGGGAATAACTGCACTGCAACGCTTTCACCAGCGCACGCCGACAGATCGTTTATCAAGTGAGTTTGTACCGTTTGCCAGTCTTGAAAACGAGATTGATTGAAGCTGTTTAAGTACAGTTTGAACGATTTAGACTCAATTAAGTTAGCGCTGGTGGCTGGAATGCGCACTTCACCAATCGCCACTTGTGGTAGCCCTTTACTGTTTAACCAAGAGAGTTCATATAAAGTCCAAATGTCACAGCCTTGAAAGGGGAGTGTCTCACCAAGGTCGAGATCGTTGCGGTTGAGGCTACGTGGCACTGGCTGCAACAAACTTGGGTCATATTGGCTGGCATAGGCAGTGGCTTTGCCAAGAGTTAAGCCAGATAGCTCTTTGGCATCAGAATATTTGCTCATCATTTATCATCAAATCGATTAGAATAATCAGAATTTTACGCAATACTGCTCACGCTGTCATTAGCGTTTGTCGTCAGTTTCGTTATGGAGAACCCTATGGCTCATTTGGTCGCCGCCGCGTTGCGTGATTTCTCGCAACGTTATCTTCAAGCTTATCAACAGAGACATCATCATCTGCCTAGTAGCGATGAGTTAAGCCATATGCCTTCCCCTTGCATTGAGCAGCAAAGTAACAATAGCGTTTATTGGCAGCCGGTGGAACGTGCTCAGAGTGCTGATTTACAGGCGGTGGAGCAGGGAATTGAGCTGAGTTTACATAGTGATATTGCGCCTTTTTATGGCAGCCAATACAGTGGCGATTTACCGGCAACCTGGCGCGGTCACTCGCTGACGTTATTGCAAGTCTGGAGTGATGACGATTATCTTCGTTTACAGGAAAATATTCTTGGCCATTTGGTGATGCAAAGGCGTTTAAAACAAAAGCCCACCATTTTTATTGCGACCACAGACGATGAAATGGCGGTGGTGTCGATTTGTAATCTCACTGGGAATGTGATTAGAGAAACGTTAGGTACCGACGAGCGGGAAGTCTTGTGCGCCGATGTGGCGGATTTTTTAAACCAACTTGAGCCAGCGGTGTAGAACGATGTATGTAGTAGAGCTTGAGTTTGAATGTTTTGATAACACGACCATCAGTGCGGTAGATAAAGCGGTCAACGGTTTGATGGATGCCTTGCGCTATAACGGTCAAGTATTGGGTAGAGAGTTTCCGCTGGTGCTTGGTGATGGCGAGTTTTTCTTGCGCGCCGTGTGCCCAGAGCAAGATAGTTTGCACCCGAAATACCATTCAGATTTTGTCAAAGCTTGTTTGCATCGCTTATCGGAGGCTTGTTTACTGGCGCCTAAAGTGCGTTTGCTTGGCCGTGATATTAACTCAGAACAAGCAGCAGACTGCGAGCCACCGAGTTGGCAGGTGCTATACACCACTTATGTGCATACTTGCTCGCCACTTCGTAGCGGCGATACCTTATTGCCTATTCCTTTGTATCGTAATCCGCCTACCTTTAATGGTGACCATAAAGCGGTGATCAAATGGCAAACGGAATGGCAAGCTTGTGATGAAATTCAGATGGCAGGAGGCTGCAAAGCTGAACACGCCGCGCTGCATGAGCTGTGTGATATTGATAGCGATCTATTTCGTCGTGGTTGGGATTTACGGGGACGTATCGAGTATTTAACCAAGATCCCGACCTATTACTATCAGTACCGAGTGGGTGGAACGAGCTTAGCAGATGAGCAAGCTCGTCCTTGTCCTAAGTGTGGCGGCGCGTGGTTACTGGATGAGCCTATCCATGAGATTTTCCATTTTAAATGCGATGACTGCAAAATCGTTTCTAATCTCTCTTGGGATCATTTGAAAAATGAGCCCGTCGCTTGATCCTAATGGCGAGCATTGACTGATGACCGCTAATAAAAAAGAGACCAGCCAGTGGCGGTCTCTTTTTTGTCGTGCATTTTCAGTAGTGTTGGTCAATTACCAGCCTTTGACTGCGCCACCATGGAAAATTTCTGAGGCGGCTTTATACACGTCGTCAGTTTGATAGGCTTTGAGGAAGTTTTGTACGTTCTCAGCATTAACATTATCTTGACGAGCAACCAGTAGGTTCACGTAAGGTGAGTTTTTATCTTCGACAAAAATACCGTCTTTTTCAGGGGTAAGATTAATCGAGCTGGCGTAAGTGGTGTTAATGATGGCTAGTGCGACATCATCCAAAGCGCGAGGTAGCTGAGCGGCGTCCAGTTCCATAATGCGCAGGTTTTTCGGATTGTCAGTGATATCACGCACGGTCGCAAGTAGGCCAATATCATCACGTAAGGTGATTAAACCTTGTTGTTGTAGCAGCAATAGAGAGCGACCTAAATTGGTTGGGTCATTGGGCACCGCGACTCGTGAGCCAGTAGCTAATTCATCAAGAGTGGTGATTTGTTTTGAATAGCCAGCGATAGGATAAACAAAAGTGTTACCAACAATCGCTAGCTTATAGCCGCGATCGGCAATTTGACGATCTAAATAAGGTTTATGTTGAAATGCGTTAGCATCAATCGAACCATCGTTAAGCGCAGCGTTTGGGGTAACATAATCAGAAAACGTTACCAGCTGGACTTCAAGGTTATAGCGTTCTTTAGCGACGCGAGCCGCCACTTCCGCCACTTGTTCTTCAGCACCGGCAATCACGCCAACTTTGATTTTGTTCATGTCGACCGCTTTTTCGCCGCATCCCGTTAATACAGTTAATACAATAGCCGCGGCAGCAATCGCCAATAAACCTTTAAGTGAAAACTTCATTATTATCTCCTTGTTATATAAACATTATTATCTATGATCAACGCGGCGCACTAAGTGGTCACCAACCGATTGAATAATTTGTACCAAAATAATGAGCATGATGACGGTGACGGTCATGATGGTGACGTCGTAGCGATGAAAGCCATAACGAATCGCCACATCACCTAAACCGCCGCCTCCCACGGTGCCTGCCATGGCTGAGTAGCTGACTAAGGTCACCAAGGTGATGGTTACCGAGTTTAAAATGGTTGGCATAGCTTCAGGTAACAGGACTTTACGAATAATTTGTAAAGGCGTTGCGCCCATGGCTTGCGCCGCTTCAACCAGTCCGCTTGGCACTTCAATTAATGCTCCTTCAATTAAACGGGCAACAAAAGGAATCGCACCGATGGTTAAAGGAACAATTGCCGCAGTGGTGCCAATGAAAGTACCGACCAGCATTTTGGTGATCGGAATGATAGCCACCATCAACACCAAAAACGGAATCGAGCGGCCAATATTGACGATAGCGCCAAGGACACGGTTCAGTTTGGTATTTTCCAATAACCCGCCTTGTTTGGTGGTATGTAAAATAACCCCGAGTGGAATGCCGATTGCGAAGCCAATAATGCCAGCGACTGCCACCATATAAATGGTTTGCCAAGTGGCGCTGAGTAGTAAATCACCATTAAAAGCGATCCAGTCGATAATGGTATTAACGGTATTAAAGAACATAACCAAGCACCTCAACTTTTACATTATTGTCGCGAAGATAGTCTATCGCCGCCGCAGCATTATCATCATCACCGAAAATTTCTGCGACCATCATGCCAAATTTCACCCCGCCAGCGTAATCAAGATCAGAGCTTAAGATACTGACGTCAATATTAAATTTACGGGCGATTTGTGACATTAACGGCGCATCTACAGTGGCTCCTGTGAATTCCAAGCGCACTAACGGATAGCTTCCAGCCACACGAGTCGGTTGTAAGCGAGCCTGATAATCTTCAGGAATAGACAGATCTAACGTTGAGCGAATAAATTGATGGGCTAATTGGGTTTTAGGATGTGCGAAAATATCGCCTACCGTGCCTTTTTCCACCAATTCGCCATCACCGATGATCGCCACTTGGTGACAAATGCTTTTCACGACATCCATTTCATGGGTGATAAGTAAAATTGTGATATTCAGTTTGCGGTTAATTTCTTTCAGCAGCTCTAAAATCGATTGAGTTGTCGCCGGGTCAAGCGCACTGGTGGCTTCATCACATAACAGCACTTTGGGTTCGCAAGCTAGAGCGCGAGCAATCGCCACACGTTGCTTCTGGCCGCCACTTAAATTGGCAGGATAGGTATGACGTTTATCCGCTAAACCGACAAGTGTTAGTAGCTCGCTAACTTTGTGCTCAATATGCTCATGGGTATGATTAGCCAGCTCTAATGGTAGAGCAATATTATCGAACACGGTACGGGATGAAAGCAGATTAAAGTGCTGGAAAATCATCCCAATATTGCGTCTGGCTTGGCCTAATTGCTGATTGGTTAACTGAGTTAAATCAATCCCATCAACAATCACACGTCCACTGGTCGGTTTTTCTAATAGGTTAACGCAACGGATGAGAGTACTTTTCCCCGCTCCTGATGCGCCGATGACACCAAAAATCGTTCCTTGGCTAATCTCTAGATCAATGTTTTTCAAAGCGTGAATAGCTTTATCACCCTGATGAAAGACTTTATTAACTTGATGAAGTTGAATCATAAACGAAACCCGTATCGAGATAGGCGCATACACCTGAACTGTCCTTTGATTTGATGCTATGAGTTCTCGCTTTTTAAGTCAATAGATATTTTTACGTCTAGACGTCTAAATTGCCGTGAAATAAAAGTAATCAACTTAACGACTCATTAAGGAAGGAATAGTTGAAGTGCTGACGTTACTGGCAGTGATGCAATACTTTTGCGTGTAGCATCTTGAGTATAGTTGAGTATAATTCTTAGCAAATACATCCTAAGAGAGCAATATTTTGGCGAAACCTGCTGTGTTTTTGGATCGTGATGGTGTGATTAATGTCGATCATGGTTATGTGCACGATGAGCACGATTTTCATTTCATCGAAGGGGTCTTCACTGCGGTAAAGCAGTTAAAAGAGATGGGTTACTTATTGGTACTGGTGACCAACCAATCAGGGATAGCTCGTGGATTGTTTAGTGAAGATCGCTTTCTCTCTTTAACGCAATGGATGGATTGGAACTTTGTCGATCATGGTGTCGAGCTGGATGGTATCTATTATTGTCCACATCATCCAGAACATGGCGTTGAGCCTTATCGTCAAGAGTGTGATTGTCGTAAGCCTAAGCCGGGAATGTTGCTTTCTGCACGCGACTTTCTAAAAATAGACATGGCGAACTCAGTGATGATTGGTGATAAAGCGGAAGATATGATGGCTGCTCAAGCGGCAGACGTTGGGCGGAAAATTTTGGTTCGTACTGGTAAAGCGATTACTCCACAAGGTGAAGCCTTGGCTGAGGTTGTGTTGGAGAGTATTGCCGATGTGCCTGCTTATTTGGCTGCTCAATCGTTGGTGGCAAAGGATTAATGGCTAAAAAACTGACCATAACCGACATTGCTCGCCTTTCAGGTGTCGGTAAATCGACGGTATCTCGGGTATTAACCAATGATCCGAAAGTAAAACCTGAAACTCGGCAACGAGTCGAGCAGGTGATTGCCGAGTGCGGTTATGTACCTTCGAAGTCCGCTCAGTCGATGCGTGGCGGCAGTCAAAAAGTGGTGGGGGTGATTATTTCCCGCTTAGATTCACCATCAGAAAATCGTTCGATCAGCAGCATGTTACAGGTGCTGTATGCGCACGGTTATGATGTGGTGATCATGGAGAGCCAATTTAATCGTGATAAAACCCGTGAGCATCTCAACGTACTTGAAAAGCGTAATGTCGATGGTGTGATTGTCTTTGGTTTTACGGATATTGATTTAACGTCATTAGCAGAGTGGCAAGATAAAGCGGTGTTGGTTGCCATGGATCATGATTCCATTTCTTCGATTAATTACGACCATCAAGCTTTAATTGAAGCAGCCTTAACCCATCTTAAGCATAAAGGATTAACCAACATTGCGTTTATTGGCGTTAATCCAAAAGATAAAACAACCGGTTTAATGCGCTTACAAGCTTATCTGAATTGGTGCCAACAGCAGGGTATCGAAGCCAGATTTGAAACCGGTGAGCTACACCATGAAAGCGCTTATCAGTTAGTTGATAACGTTTTAAATGCTCATACTGAGGCCATTGTCTGTGCCAGCGATACTTTGGCGTTGGGCGTAATCAAGCGCTTACAAGAGCAGCAGCGTGATGACATTGTTGTAACGGGTGTCGGTGGTAATGAGCTGCTGTCTTTTTTATTTCCTAACATCTATAGCGTTGATCCGGGTTATCGTCAGGCTGGCAAGCAAGCCGCAGAGCTACTCATTAAACACTTATCTGGTGAGTTAACCGAACCGGTACATTTAACTCAACCCCCCGCTTATTTTAGATAACGCCATGAGTGTTGCGCTTTCTAGGTGATCTGAAAACTCCTCATAATTATCAGTGGGTTATTCTTCATTTTACGTTAACTCTGTATGGTCGGAGTTAACGTGTTTTATCCCCACTTTCTTTTAACGCGACGACCTTTGTTAACCTAGCGACCACTGCAAATTCTTTGGATGTTGCGTATCTCTTTTACTATTGATGATTCGATTGTTTGTGATCGCTTTCAATTAATGGGATTGTTCCCATTTTGGTTTTTCATTCATTGTGTCATTATTCAATCAGATTTGGGATTGTTCCCACAGTAAGTTCAACTATTATAAGTAAAAACCAAATAGGGTGGATAAGGGTATGGGTAAGATAGTCAAACAAGACGTGGTACGTCTTATTGAGCTGATCGGCGGTAATGAAAATATTGCCAGTGTCAGCCACTGCTTAACTCGCTTACGTTTTGTATTAAACGATACTGAAAAAGCCGACATTAAGCAGATTGAAACCATTGGTATGGTCAAAGGTTGCTTTACTAATGCGGGGCAGTTTCAAGTAGTGATTGGTACTGAGGTTGACGAGGTTTATAAAATCTTGCTGCAACTGACGGGTAAATCAGAAGCGTCAAAAGACGATGCCAAACTTGCCGCGCGTAAAAATATGAATGCGTTAGAGCGTGGTATTTCCCATTTAGCTGAAATCTTTGTCCCTCTATTACCAGCGATCATCACCGGTGGTTTGATTTTAGGTTTCCGCAATGTGATTGGCGACATCAAGATGTTTGATGGCCAAACATTAACTGAAATTAGCCAGTTTTGGGCCAGTGTCCATGCCTTTTTATGGTTAATTGGTGAAGCGATTTTCTTCTTCTTACCGGTCGGGGTGTGTTGGTCGACGGTCAAGAAACTCGGTGGGACACCGATTTTGGGGATTACTCTGGGGGTAACCTTGGTTTCTCCACAGTTGATGAACGCCTATCTGATTGGTACTCAAGTACCAGAAGTGTGGGATTTTGGCTGGTTTGCGATTGAAAAAGTCGGCTACCAAGCTCAGGTTATTCCTGCCATTCTTGCTGGGGTGGTGTTGGCCTTTATTGAAACCAATCTCAAACGCATTATTCCTGCTTATTTGTATTTAGTCGTTGTTCCTTTTGTATCGATTATTCTAGCGGTGATTTTAGCCCATGCATTCATTGGTCCATTTGGACGTGTGATTGGTGATGGGGTAGCGTTTGCGGCTAAAGCGGCGATGACGGGTGATTTTGCGGTGTTGGGCTCAATGGTGTTTGGCTTCCTCTATGCACCACTGGTGATCACCGGGATTCACCACACCACTAACGCGGTTGATTTGCAACTTATGCAGCAACTCGGTGGTACACCGATTTGGCCACTGATTGCTCTTTCTAATATTGCTCAAGCATCTGCTGTGGTTGGCATCATCATTATCAGTAAGAAACATGGTGAACGCGATATTTCAGTGCCAGCGGCAATTTCCGCTTATCTTGGTGTGACTGAACCTGCGATGTACGGTATTAACCTTAAGTATAAATTCCCAATGTTGAGCGCGATGATTGGTAGTGCACTGGCCGCGGCAATTTGTGGTAGTGCTGGCGTTATGGCTAATGGCATCGGCGTTGGTGGCTTGCCAGGTATTCTCTCCATTCAACCGCAATATTGGCTGACTTTCTTAGTCGCGATGGTGGTGGCGATTATCGTTCCGGCTGCCTTGACCTTAGTGATGTACAAGCGTGCATTAGCCAAAGGCGAATTAGAAGTCAGTAAAGCGTAACTAGCATTTTTAGAGTGGCTAATTGGCCACTCTGTTGATTATTTTGGTAAGTGAGTAAGTTATGAGTGCAGTTAATCAAGATCCGTTATGGTGGAAAACCGCCACTATTTATCAAATTTATCCGAAAAGCTTTTGCGATAGTGGCAATAAAGGCACTGGCGATATTCCGGGTATTATTTCTAAGCTCGATTATTTGCAGAAATTAGGCATCGATGCCATCTGGTTAACGCCGGTTTATCAATCGCCGATGATCGATAATGGTTATGATATTGCCGATTATTACGCCATTAACCCAGATTTTGGCACCATGGCTGACTTTGATCAGCTATTAGAACAGGCGCATCAGCGTGGTATTCGTATCATTATGGATATCGTGGTTAACCATACCTCCACTGATCATGCATGGTTTCAATCGGCTCTGGGTGATAAAAATAGTCCTTATCGTGATTACTATATTTGGCATGATCCGGTCGAGGGTGGTGTCCCCAATAATTGGCAATCAAAGTTTGGCGGCAGTGCGTGGGCGCTCGATAAAGCGACCAATCAATATTATCTCCACCTATTTGCTGAGCAGCAGGCGGATTTAAACTGGGAAAACCCTCAGGTTCGCCAAGAAGTCAAAGATGTGATTGCATTCTGGGCTGAAAAAGGCGTTGATGGCTTTCGCTTAGATGTGATTAATTTAATCTCTAAGCAGCAGGATTTTCCTAATGATCAACAAGGGGATGGTCGCCGTTTTTATACCGATGGTCCACGGGTTCATGAGTACCTGCAAGAGATCAGCCGCGATGTATTCCAGCGTTATGGCAGCGTAACGGTGGGTGAAATGTCATCAACGACTTTAGAGCATTGCCAGCAATACTCTTCGTTAGACGGTAAAGAGCTGTCGATGGTATTTAATTTCCATCACCTTAAAGCCGATTATCTCAATGGTGAAAAGTGGACTAAAGCGCCGTTTGATTTTCTGCAATTGAAGCAAATTTTCAATCATTGGCAGACGGGGTTAAATGGTCAAGGCTGGGGGGCGCTGTTTTGGTGTAACCACGATCAACCGCGGGTGGTTAGCCGTTTGGGCAATGACAGCAAATATCGGGTTGAATCAGCGAAAATGTTGGCGGCCTCGATTCATATGATGCAAGGGACTCCTTATGTCTATCAAGGGGAAGAGATTGGCATGACTAACCCTGGTTACACTTCCATTGAGCAGTATCGCGATGTGGAAAGCACCAATATGTATAACATTATGGTTAATCAGCAAGGGGTTAGTGATCAAGAGATGTTGGTGATTTTGGCGCAAAAATCTCGTGATAATTCTCGCACGCCGATGCAGTGGAACAGTCAAGCCTACGCTGGGTTTAGCCAAGGTCAGCCTTGGCTAGAAGTGGCGAGTAATTATCCACAGATCAATGCTGAACAAGCGCTGGCCGATAAAAATTCGGTGTTTTACTTTTATCAACGTTTGATTGAATTACGTAAAACCGTACCAGTCATCACCCATGGTGATTATCGAGATCTCTTGCCGTCACATCCGGCTATCTTTGCGTATCAACGCCAAGATGATCAGCAAATCCTGTTGTGTATCAATAACTACTACGATCAAGAAGAAGAGTGGGTGTTACCGGATGAGTTACCATTAGAAAATGCTCGTTATCTATTAGGTAATTATGCCGGTATTGAGCAGCAATCGGTATTAGCACATCAAGTTCTCCGTCCTTACGAAACGCGAGTGATAGTGATTGATCGATAATCCTGATTGAGTCTGTTTTAAGATTCGATGTTTGGCTTCACGTTTAATAATGTGAAGCCTTTTTTATTATCTGAAAGTCTACCTGCTAGAGGGGATAGTATGGATTGAAGATACAAAAAAGCCTGCTCTCTGAGCAGGCTTAATCGATATGGTGGAGGGGGACGGATTCGAACCATCGAAGGCGGAGCCGGCAGATTTACAGTCTGCTCCCTTTGGCCACTCGGGAACCCCTCCAAGGGGTTTACGGATAACGTACTCGTTATCACGTCACTTAACTGACGTTTTCCCAACGCATCAATCAAGGATTTCTCTTACGAGAGAATATGGTGGAGGGGGACGGATTCGAACCATCGAAGGCGGAGCCGGCAGATTTACAGTCTGCTCCCTTTGGCCACTCGGGAACCCCTCCAGGGGTTTACGGATAACGTATTCGTTATCACGTCACTTAACTGACGTTTTCCCAACGCATCAATCAAGGATTTCTCTTACGAGAGAATATGGTGGAGGGGGACGGATTCGAACCATCGAAGGCGGAGCCGGCAGATTTACAGTCTGCTCCCTTTGGCCACTCGGGAACCCCTCCAAGGGTTTACGGATTAACTCGATTCAATCCGAGGCTGAATCGACGTTTTCCCAACGCATCGCTCAGCTGCGGAGCGCATATTATCAAACTCGGCCTTACTGTAAACCCTTTTTTGATGATTTTGAATTGAATGCTGGCTTTTTGGGCAGAACATGGCAGATATTAAGGTTTATCTTCATTATGCTTAGTTTGCTTATGTTGTGATGGTGTAAGCCATCATCTTGCTCTCAAAGCCCTTATTAATGATGTTTATCGTCAATCATCAAAGTATTGCGAACGTTAGCGCCTCTATTCTAAGTTTACTCACACGAGTAAACTTACCGTTTTTAAAAGTATCTTTACGTTACTTGACGTTTATTGTTCTTAGAAACGGTTACAATGGAATCAGTAACTTGTTACCTGAACCTGATCATGAAAAAAATATCGCTACTTGTTGCTTTGTTATTCATCTCATTGCCGATTTTTTCGACTATGGCTTCTGCCCCCATGGCGACGCCTGTGGTGATTGAGTCGGTACAAGTACATCAAATTTCTCAACGTTTATCGTTAATTGGTAAATTAGTGGCTGATCAATCGATAAGTATTTCGGCCGAGGCGGCTGGACGAATCGATAGCATCATGGTTAAAAGCAATCAGTTGGTTAAAAAAGATCAATTGCTGATGACATTACACGATGCTAAAGCTCAAGCCGCCGTCAGCGAAGCGCAAGCTTATTTGCGTGATGAACAGCGTAAACTCGCGGAATATGAGCGCTTAGTGCAACGTAATGCGATTACACAAACCGAGCTGGACGCTCAACGCTCGAGTGTTGATATTGCTCAAGCAAGACTAGCGGCTGCTCAAGCTCAGTTGGCTGATTTTCGTATTACAGCGCCGTTTGATGGCACGATTGGCTTCATTGATTTTAATCGTGGTCAATTAGTGAGTATCGGGAACGAACTCATGACATTGGATAACCTATCGGTGATGCGTTTAGACTTGCATGTACCAGAGCGTTATTTATCGAGTTTATCACGCGGGATGACCGTATTAGCACAAACGACCGCTTGGCCTGATCAAGTCTTCACCGGTACAGTCGTTGCGATCGATTCACGGATTAATCCAGAAACGTTAAATTTACGCGTGCGGATAGAGTTTAAGAATCCTCAGCAACGTCTTAAACCTGGGATGCTTATTTCTGCTCGACTCGACTTTCCGCCTATCTCAGCTCCGATCATCCCGGTACAAGCTCTAGAATATTCAGGCACCAAACGCTATGTCTATGTGGTTGGTGACGATCATCGGGTGACTCGTACAGAGGTGCTATTGGGCACTCGAATCGACAATCAAGTGGTGATTGAACGAGGATTAGAGATTGGTCAACGCATTGTAGTTCAAGGAATTGTCAATATGCGTGACGGATTAAGCGTAAGAGAAGTCACCGCCGACGGTCAACCGATTAAGAAAGGCGCACAATAATGTTGTTATCGGATATCTCAGTAAAACGCCCCGTTGCGGCGGTGGTGTTAAGCTTACTATTGTGTGTTTTTGGTTTGGTTTCTTTTTCTAAACTTTCTGTACGTGAAATGCCGGATATTGAAAGCCCTGTCGTCTCAATTTCGACGCGATACAGCGGTGCTTCTGCGACCATTATTGAAAGTCAAATCACTTCAGTACTTGAAGACCAATTGGCCGGGATCAGTGGGATTGATGAAATTAGCTCAACCACCCGTAATGGCATGTCCCGAATTACCGTCACCTTTAAGCTTGGTTACGATTTGAATGAAGGGGTGAGCGATATTCGTGATGCCGTTGCGCGGGCGAAACGATCACTACCAGAGCAAGCCGATGATCCGCAGGTGTTTAAGAATAATGGTTCGGGTGAGGCCTCGGTATACATTAACTTAAGCTCATCCACGATGGATCGTACTCAGCTTACCGATTATATCGATCGCGTACTGGTTGATAGGTTTAGTTTGATCAGTGGCGTTAGCTCAGTGGATATTTCGGGCGGCTTATATAAAGTTATGTACGTTCGTCTTAATCCAGAACAAATGGCAGGGCGCGGTATCACCACCACCGATATTACCAATGCGTTGCGGCGAGAAAATATTGAAAGCCCCGGCGGACAAGTTCGTAATGATTCTACGGTGATGTCAGTACGCACGGCGAGAAGCTATCAAAGTGAAGATGATTTTCAGTCATTAGTGATTAAACAAGCCAGTGATAATACGCCGATCTATTTGCGCGATGTAGCGGATGTCTTTATCGGGGCGGAAAATGAAAACTCGACCTTTAAAAGTGATGGAGTGGTCAATGTCAGTATGGGGATTATTCCTCAATCTGACGCCAATCCGCTGGAGGTAGCTGCTCGGATTCATCAGGAAGTCGATCGTGTTCAGCCGTTTTTACCAGAAGGAACTCGATTGGCGATTGATTACGACTCAACGGTGTTTATTGAGCGTTCGATTGAAGAGGTCTATAGCACGCTCTTTATTACCGGTGGGCTGGTGGTACTGGTGCTGTATATTTTTATTGGTCAAGCGCGTGCGACCTTAATTCCTGCGGTTACCGTGCCGGTTTCATTAATATCGTCGTTGATTGCTGCCTATTATTTTGGTTTTTCGATTAACTTGATCACGTTAATGGCGTTAATTTTAGCTATCGGATTGGTGGTGGATGACGCGATTGTGGTGATGGAAAATATCTATCATCATATTGAACAAGGAGAGAAACCCTTGCTGGCGGCTTATAAAGGGGCGCAGGAAGTGGGGTTTGCGGTGATTGCTACCACACTGGTCTTAGTGATGGTTTTTTTACCGATCTCGTTTATGGATGGCATGGTAGGGTTACTCTTCACTGAGTTTTCGGTTCTGTTAGCGATGTCCGTGATTTTCTCTTCTTTAATCGCGTTAACCTTGACCCCGGTTCTAAGCAGCAAAATTTTACGCGCCAATGTCAAACCGAACCGTTTTAATCGCATGGTCGATAAACTGTTTGCTCGATTAGAAGCCAACTATCGCCGTGCTTTACAACTCGCTTTGCGTGCAAAGTGGGCCGCGCCGTTAGTGATCATCGCCTGTGTTGGGGGCAGCTATGCGCTTAATCAACAGGTTCCCGCTCAGTTAACCCCTTCTGAAGATCGCGGCGTGATTTTTGCGTTTGTACGTGGTGCTGATGCGACCAGTTATAACCGCATGGCAGCTAATATGGATTTGGTCGAATCACGGTTAATGCCATTACTCGGCCAAGGCTTTTTAAAGTCCTTTAGTATCCAATCGCCAGCGTTTGGTGGTAACGCTGGCGATCAAACTGGCTTTGTGATCATGATCCTCGATGATTGGAATGAGCGCGATATCACCGCTCAACAGGCTTTGAATCATATACGACAAGCGCTGGCGGGTATTCCTGATGTGCGTGTGTTCCCATTTATGCCGGGTTTCAGAGGCGGCTCTAGTGAACCAGTGCAGTTTGTTCTGGGTGGATCCGATTATGAAGAGCTACAACAATGGACTGAGGTGCTTAAACAGCGTGCAACAGAATCACAGATGATGACTGGTGTTGACAGTAACTATTCAGAGAAAACGCCAGAACTGGTTGTGTCGGTTGATCGTCAGCGTGCCGCTGAACTCGGTATCAGTGTACAAGAGATTTCTAATACTCTAGAAGTGATGCTTGGTGGACAAAAGGTCACAACCTTTGTCGAGCGAGGAGAAGAATACGATGTGTATTTACGTGGTGACGAAAATCGCTTCAATAACGCTTCAGATTTGAGTCAGATCTACTTGCGAACAGCATCAGGGGAGTTAGTGACCTTAGACACTTTGACCCATATTGAAGAGGTCGCATCCTCGATTCGTTTAGCGCGTTACAATAAGCAAAAAGCGATCACTATGACGGCTAACCTTGCCGAGGGGTATACCTTAGGCCAAGCGCTCGACTTTTTGGATAACACAGCTCAAGAGATATTACCGAGTGATATCACCGTCAGTTACTCGGGGGAATCAAAAGATTTTCGAGAAAATCAATCCAGCGTTGCGATTGTCTTTGCATTAGCTTTACTAGTCGCCTATTTGGTCTTGGCGGCGCAATTTGAAAGCTTTATCAATCCGTTAGTGGTGATGTTCACTGTGCCTATGGGTGTGTTCGGTGGATTTGTCGGGCTATTTGTCATGGGGCAGGGGATGAACATTTATAGCCAAATTGGGATGATCATGCTGATCGGTATGGTGACGAAAAATGGTATTCTGATTGTTGAATTTGCCAACCAGCTGCGCGATCGAGGCTATGAATTTGAGAAAGCCATCATTGATGCTGCTGCGCGACGTCTACGGCCGATTCTGATGACGGCGTTTACCACTCTGGCTGGAGCGATACCACTGATTTTATCGACAGGAGCGGGCTATGAAAGTCGAGTTTCGGTCGGGACCGTGATTTTCTTTGGGATGGCGTTTGCGTCATTGGTGACATTATTTGTTATTCCAGCGATGTATCGACTGATTTCACAAACGACGCGTTCACCGGGCCACGTGGCTGCTGAATTGGATAAAGCGATCAGTCATGATGTGAAATCACGTGCAACCCATTAATCAATAATGAGCGCTGTTTTGATTAGCGTATAAAGAAAAACGCCTTAAACCGATGTCGGCTTAAGGCGTTTTTCATGACTAGCACTTAGATTTAAGGTTGATAAGTAACGTTATAGCGAGTGGGTTTGTGATTCATACTCAGTACTAGATTCAAGATAATCGCCCCAAAAATGGATAACAACATCGTACTCGGGCTAATAAAGAACAAAGAAGCACTCAGTATTAATCCGTCGATCACCATCTGTACATGACCCGCAGGTATTGCATGCCTATCTTGTATCGCTAAACAGAGGACATTAAAACCGCCTAAACTCGCGCGATGACGAAAAAGAATCAGCATGCCGAGGCCCATTAATAGTCCGCCCGCCAGCGCACAGTAAAATGGATTTATCTCACTAAGGGTAATGAACATGGCCAAATGATCAGTAAAAACCGAGACTAATGCCCCGCATAAGGCGCTATTGATAGCAAATCGACCACCGAAACGACGCCAAGCTAATAAATAAAATGGACTATTAGCTATAAAATACAGCCAGCCAAATGACCAAGGCAAAAAGTGGGTCATCAGCAGTGCCAATCCAGCGGTTCCGCCAGTCAGTAGTTCTCCAGCTTGGAGAAAAAAGACGCCTTGCGCGACTAAGAACGTTCCAGTCAGCATGGCGATTATATCTTCTTTGTGGGTGTGTTTATCCATTGCTACAGCTCAAAAGATCAATCGGATTAGAGGGAATAGTTGCGCGCTATAGTAATGAAAAGTCGCGATTTCCGGTAGCATACTAGGTGAAATTAAGGTAGATCTATGTCATTGGCGTTTTACAGGCTGTAAAGCGTAACATTGACACTTAAGCGATAGGTTCACGTTGAGCGGACTATTATCGTTAGTCATGATGAAAAAACTGCATGATATTTTATGTAATTTACACTTTATGAGACACGTTAAATTAGGTAGAATGCGCGCCGTTAGGGTGACGAAAACGTTTGCGTTGGGTCATTGTGTGGTTTTTATGCCCAAAAGATACTAAGTCGTTTGGGGATAGCTAATTTCAGATAAATCTGAGTCAGGAGATACAGATGCTTAAGCGTGATATGAATATCGCTGATTACGATGCGGAGTTATTCGCAGCAATCCAAGAAGAAACGCTTCGTCAAGAAGAACACATCGAGCTTATCGCTTCAGAAAACTACACTAGCCCACGGGTTATGGAAGCACAAGGCTCTCAGCTCACCAACAAATACGCTGAAGGTTACCCAGGCAAACGTTATTACGGCGGTTGTGAATACGTTGATAAAGCTGAAGCATTAGCGATTGATCGCGCTTGTCAGCTATTTGGTTGTGAGTACGCTAACGTTCAGCCACACTCTGGTTCTCAGGCTAACAGTGCCGTTTATATGGCGTTGCTTAACCCAGGGGATACGGTATTAGGCATGAGTCTGGCTCATGGTGGTCATTTAACTCATGGCTCTCCAGTTAACTTTTCTGGTAAGCACTACAATATTATCCCATACGGTATTGATGAAAGCGGTAAGATCAATTACGAAGAGATGGAAGCACTGGCTCTTGAGCACAAGCCAAAGATGATCATTGGTGGTTTCTCGGCTTATTCGCAAATCGTTGATTGGAAACGGATGCGCGAAATTGCCGATAAAGTCGACGCTTACTTTTTTGTCGATATGGCACACGTCGCTGGTTTGATTGCTGCTGGGGTTTATCCAACGCCGCTCCCTTATGCGCATGTAGTGACCACGACGACCCATAAAACGTTAGCCGGCCCTCGTGGTGGTTTGATTTTGTCCAATGCGGGCGAAGAGATGTATAAAAAGCTTAACTCGGCGGTTTTCCCGGGTGGGCAAGGTGGTCCATTAATGCATGTTATTGCGGCTAAAGCGGTAGCATTTAAAGAAGCAATGGAGCCTGAGTTTAAAGAGTACCAAGCACGCGTAGTAAAAAATGCCAAAGCGATGGTGGCTCAATTCCAAGAGCGCGGTTACAAGATTGTTTCTAACAGCACCGAGAATCACCTATTCTTAGTCGATTTGATCGATAAAGGCATTACTGGTAAAGAAGCCGATGCCGCACTGGGGGCTGCGAATATCACCGTGAACAAGAACTCGGTACCCAACGATCCTCGTAGCCCATTTGTAACCTCGGGCATCCGTATTGGAACGCCAGCGATCACACGTCGTGGATTTACTGAGCAAGATGCACAAGATTTGGCAAACTGGATGTGTGACGTATTAGATAACGCCAACGATCAAGCGGTTATTGAAGCGACTAAACAGAAAGTGTTAGCGATTTGTCAACGCTTACCGGTTTACGCTTAATACTTTGTCATAGTAGATAAAATGGCCCGCTAAGCGGGCCATTTTTGTAACGTGAGCCTATCAATCAGCGATATTGATTGATAGGCTCACGCTAGTCATTAACTCATCGCGTTGAGCCTAGTTGTTATAGGCTGATAACCGTATAGATTCGATAGGGTTATTTGACTTCTAATCCCTTCGCTTGCAAATCCGCATGATAAGATGAGCGAACAAAAGGTCCACACGCAGCATGGGTAAAGCCAAGCTCAAGAGCGATCTCTTTTAGTTCATCAAATTCTTCAGGTGGCACGTAGCGCTCAACTGGTAGATGGTGACGACTTGGTGCCAAATACTGACCTAATGTTAGCATCGTCACGCCATGCTCTCGTAAATCTTTTAAGACTTGGATGATCTCTTCTTTAGTTTCACCTAAGCCCATCATGATCCCTGATTTTGTTGGTACATCAGGATGCTGCTCTTTAAACTTACGCAGCAATTCTAAAGACCATTTATAGTTTGCCCCAGGGCGCGCTTTACGGTACAGGCGTGGAGCCGTTTCTAGGTTATGGTTAAGCACATCTGGCGGATTGTCTTTGAGTTTTTCTAGCGCAATGTCCATGCGACCACGAAAATCAGGGACTAAGGTTTCGATACGGATCCCCGGATTGAGCGCGCGAATTTCGCGGTTGCAGTCTGCAAAATGTTCAGCGCCACCATCGCGTAAGTCATCACGGTCGACGGAAGTGATCACGACATACTTGAGCTTCATATCACGAATGGTTTCAGCGAGTTTTTTCGGCTCAGCGGCATCAACGGCATTCGGGCGTCCATGGGCTACATCACAAAATGGACAACGTCGAGTACAGATAGCACCAAGGATCATAAACGTAGCGGTGCCATGATTAAAGCACTCCGCCAAGTTAGGGCAAGACGCTTCTTCACAGACAGAGTGAAGATTATTTTTACGCATCGCGGCTTTAATTTCTTGTATACGCTGGCTATCGGCAGGGAGTTTTATTTTCATCCACGATGGCTTACGTAGCACTTCTTTTTGCTCAACCGGCATGTTTTTCACCGGAATCAGTGCCATTTTATCGGCGTCACGGTATTTAACGCCTTTTTCCATTTGAATTGGTTTGCTCATGCTATTTTACCTATAAAAGGTGCTTCTGTGCTGAATTCGACTTGTTGATAACCGAATAAACGGACAAGCTCTTGGATCATTTGCTGTTCAATTTCTGCTAAGTTATCTGGCCCACCTAAGTCGCAGACTTGCACCATTTCCATGCCTTGATAACCACAAGGGTTAATGCGCAGAAAAGGAGAAAGATCCATATTGACGTTAAGGGCAAGACCGTGAAATGAACAGCCTTTACGAATACGTAAACCTAGTGAGCATATTTTCTTTCCATCGACATAGACACCTGGAGCATCTGGGCGAGCGGCAGAATTAATATGATAGGTTTTTAAAGTGTCGATCACGAGTTGTTCAATACCAGTGACCAATTCTCGAACGCCGAGCTTCTTGCGTCTTAAATTAATCAACACATAGACCACTAATTGACCTGGGCCATGATAAGTGACTTGACCACCACGATCACTCTGTACGACCGGGATATTTCCTGGATTGAGAAGATGCTCAGCTTTACCTGCTTGACCTTGGGTAAAAACGGGATGGTGTTCAACAAGCCATATTTCATCGGCCGTTTGTTCATCACGTTGATCGGTAAACTGATGCATGGCTTGCCAAACAGGCAAATAATCTTGTCGACCCAGTCGCCTGATAACAAGCGGATTATCCATTGTCGTTGTCCATCAGTGATATATAAAGTTTTTTGATTATAAACATCTTAGACGCTTTGAACTACTCATCTCGGGGATTTTTTTAACCTCATTTTTTTTATGAGTAATTTAAGGTGATGAAAAATAAAAAAAAGCAGCATAATGCTGCTTTAAAAATAATGTATAATAATTAAAATTTTTTTGATGTTTCGCTGCAACTCAGTGTTATAGAACCATACGGACGATCTCGATATCGCCTAGCTCTTTATACAGTGTTTCTACTTGCTCAATCGACGTCGCCGTGATGGTCACCGAAACCGAATGGTAGTTGCCTTTGCCACTTGGTTTAACTCGCGGACTATAGTCACCAGGAGCATGGCGCTGGATCACTTCTAACACAAGTTCTGGTAACTCAGGTTTCGCATGGCCCATAACTTTGTAAGTAAAAGAACAAGGAAACTCTAAAAGATCTTTTAATTTGGCATCAGAGTTTATGGTCATCATAGTGAAAGCTCCAAGATTTGCTTAAGCGGTGGCGGATAGTACCGTCAATTTAAAGATATCTCAAGTTGGCGATAGGCTAACGCGGCGATGAGTTTCGCTGAGCTAGCAAACGTACCCACATTACAGCAAGTGTTAAAGGGGAGGCTACCACCCCTTTAACACTCGGAATTAGAACAAGCTTTTAAAGAGTAGTACTAAGTAATCCCATAGACGACTTAATAGACCACCCTCTTTGACATCTTCTAACGCCATCAGAGGATATTGAGCAATTTCATTACCTTGTACTTGGTAATAGAGGGTACCCACGACATCCCCTTTATTGATTGGTGCTTTGAGCTCTTTTTCTAAGACAAAGCTAGCCGTCAGATCTTTGGTTTGACCGCGTGGCAGCGTAACGTAAGTATCTTGTTTTACACCCAGTGCAACGGTTGGTTTGTCGCCCATCCAAATCGTTTCGTTAACAAAGGTTTCGCCTGCTTTGTGCGGAGCGACTGTTTCAAAAAAGCGGAAACCGTAACTGAGCAGCTTTTTACTTTCCGTTTTACGAGAATTAATATCTTTAGTCCCCATCACGACGGCAATCAAGCGCATGTTGCCTTCGGTCGCTGAGCTGACCAAACTGTAACCAGCATTAGTCGTATGGCCAGTTTTAATGCCGTCGACGTTCATACTTTTATCCCAAAGTAATCCGTTACGATTGTATTGGGTTATGCCGTTGTAGGTGAATTTTTGCTCGGCGTAGAGAGCGTATTCATCTGGCACGTCTCGGATTAATGCTTGACCTAATAAGGCCATATCATAAGGCGTAGAGTAGAGTTCAGGGTGATCGAGTCCATGCACATTGGCAAAATGTGTGTTGGTCATGTTCAGTGAACTGGCCCAAGCATTCATGAGATCGACAAAAGCATCTTCTGAACCTGCGACATGTTCTGCCATCGCAACACAGGCATCGTTACCTGATTGAATAATAATCCCTTTATTCAGATCTCGGACTTTAACCGAAGTGCCTACCTCGATGAACATTTTTGATGAATCGGGGTAGTTTTTCGCCCACGCATTTTCGCTGATCACCACATCGTCATCGAGAGAAATATTGCCACGGTTAAGCTCTTGGCCGATAACATAGCTGGTCATCATCTTGGTTAGACTGGCTGGAGAGAGCTTTGTGTTCATCTCTTTCTCAGCGAGGATTTTCCCTGAATGGTAGTCCATCAGCACATAGCCTTTGGCGGCAATTTGTGGGGCATCTGGAATGACAGTCGGTGCAGCAAAAGAGGATGCTGAAAACGTAGCAGATAGCGCAAAAGATGTCGCTAAAACAGAAAATAGAGAGATTTTTTTCATAATAATATTAAAACTATTGGTTAGTTATCGAATAGCTTAACAGAAACGACCTTGCAAATCAGACCGCTCATTCCTCCATGTATCGTTGAGCGGATAAAGGAGAAGACCGATCTGCTTTGCATCGACGTTACGGTTTTGCGTGGTGTTTTCTCACAAAAGCGGTGTCGTAACCGAGCGATTTTACACGCTCAAGTATTTCTTGCGTCAGGGCATAGTCAGTAAACGGCCCTAGAAATAACCGATGCTGTTGATGGTTACTCTCGACAAAACTTGGGACCGTCAGTTGTTCACTCATCTCGGCGGATAACTGCTCTACTCGCTGTTGATGCTGGGAGGCTGCAACTTGAATAACATACTGGGCAAACGGTGTTTTAAGAGGACGATTGCTGTTTCTTTCTACGGTAATGACCGCAATGTCAACATTGGCTGTCCCCGTTTGAATGACGCCTAACTTATACGCGGCAGCGTAACTTAAATCAATAATCCGCCCTTCATGAAATGGACCACGATCATTGACTCTAACAATGGCTTCTCGGCCATTATCCAAATTGGTGACTTTGACATAGCTTGGCAGGGGCAGCGTTTTATGTGCAGCCGTCATTGAATACATGTCATAAATTTCGCCATTAGACGTTAGATGGCCATGAAATTTTTTCCCATACCACGACGCTTGGCCACGCTCAGTGAACCCCTTGGGATTACGAATGATCTGGTAGCTCTCACCGCGCAGTGTGTAATCGCGATTTCCCCCTAGGCTGTAGGGTTCGTATTGCGGGTAGGCATCTTCAATATGTGCGACAGAAATCGGCGTATTAGGCGCTACGTCATTAAATAAAGCGTAACGCCCGGTTGGTTTACTGCTGCAACCGATGAGTAAAGCGCTACAAAGTAAGCTTAAGAGCAATGGATAGTGAGATGATTTCATACGGTTCAATTCGCCTTAGAAAACGCTTTACGATGGGTGTGAATCGACATCAAAATGCCAAATCCGGCCATGAGTGTCACCATCGATGTACCGCCATAGCTGATCAGGGGCAGCGGGACGCCAACAACGGGTAAAATGCCACTCACCATGCCGATATTAACAAAGACATAGACAAAGAAACTTAAAACAATACTTCCCGCCATCATCCGACCAAAAGCGGTTTGAGCACTACCAGCAAGGTACAGTCCTCGACCAATAATAAATAAATAGGCTGCGAGCAGAGCAAGTACGCCAATCAACCCCCATTCCTCAGCAATGACGGCGAAGATAAAGTCGGTATGCCTTTCGGGTAAAAACTCTAAGTTAGACTGGGTACCATGTAACCAACCTTTACCTGATAAGCCTCCCGAACCAATTGCGATTTTACTTTGAATGATGTGATACCCCGCTCCCAGTGGATCGGATTCTGGATCAAACAAGGTACGTACGCGAGTTTTTTGATATTCGCGCATAAAGAAAAACCACATGACAGGGACAAACGCACTAACGGCGATCACGGCTGCCGAGATGATTTTCCAACTAATACCGGCTAAGAAAATAACAAAAATACCGGAAGCTGCAATCAAAATGGAGGTCCCTAAGTCAGGCTGTTTGGCGATCAATATTGCTGGGAAAAAGACCATCATTAATGCGACGGCTAGGGTCATTAAATCTGCTGGAATAGGTCGTTGACCAATATATCGTGCCACCATTAGTGGTACAGCCAGTTTCAGCAGTTCTGACGGCTGAAAACGGATGAAACCGAGATTGAGCCAACGTTGTGCTCCTTTGGAGGATTCTCCAAAAAAGAGTACCCCCAGCAACAATATCACGCCACAAAAAAACAACAGCGGCGCTAAACGTTCGTAGCTTCTCGGTGAGAGCTGTGCTAAGCCAACCATCACTAACAGCGCCATAACCATACGCATGGCTTGGCGCTCCATCATCGCTAAACTTTGTCCACCAGCACTGTACATCACGACCAAGCCAAATCCCATGACCACTAATAGAGCAAGTAATAAGGGCAGATCAATATGCAAACGTTCAAAAAAAGCCCGGTTTTGTCCGGTAGCGGGATCCATCTTCATTATGGTTTATCCTCTTGTGGCCTCAAGATCACATGATCAAAAATACGTCTCACGACGGGAGCCGCAACACCGGAACCACCACCTGCGTTTTCGAGTACTAAGCTGACGATCAGTTTCGGATGATCGATGGGCGCAAAACCAACGTAGAGTGCATGATTGCGTAAATGTTCAGCCAGTTCGTCGGCGTCATACTCTTGACCTTCTGCTAGACCAAAGACCTGCGCGGTTCCTGATTTACCGGCACTTTTGTATTTTAAGCCTTGAAAGGCACGTCGAGCGGTGCCTCGACTACCGTGGTTAACCAGATACATCCCTTGTATCGCAATATCCCAGTACTTGTCATCAATTTCATCAAGAGGAGGGAAGGTTACGTATTCGGTCTCTTTTTGAGTCGAGAAAGGCTGACCGTTTTTAATCGTAGAGCGCAGTAAATGCGGGGCAATCACTTTCCCTTTATTCGCAACCACCGAAGTCGCTTTCGCCAATTGCATCGGTGTTGCGGTCCAATAACCTTGACCAATTCCAACCGGGATAGTGTCACCTTTGTACCAAGGGGTACGATGACGAGCCATTTTCCATTCACGAGTGGGCATATTGGCTCGACTTTCTTCGAAAATATCGATGCCAGTTAAATCTCCAAACCCAAAACGCATCATCCAAGTCGATAAGTTATCAATTCCCATATCGTAAGCAATTTGGTAGAAAAAGGTATCTACCGATTCTTCAATCGCTTTTAAGATATCAACCCTGCCATGCCCCCAGCGCAGCCAGTCTCGAAAAGGGCGCGTGTCGGAATTGGGGATTTGCCAAGAACCATGATCGTTACGTGTCGTTCTTGGCGTAATGATGCCATCGTGTAATGCTGCTGGAGCAATAAACGGCTTTACGGTTGAAGCTGGTGGATAAATCCCCAAGGTCGCTCGGTTAACTAAAGGACGGTTAATGTCATTCAGTAACTTATTGTATTCGGTTGATGAAATGCCATGCACAAAAGGATTCGGATCATAACTTGGGCTTGAGACCATCGCTAGTATGCCGTTATCTTCTGGATCTAAGACAATCGCCGAGCCGCGGCGACCGTCCAGTAATTGATGGATATAAAGCTGTAAGTCAATATCCAAGTTAAGAACAATATCTTTACCGGGAGACGGCGGCACGTATTTTAAGGTCCGAATAATGCGTCCACGGCTATTAACTTCAACTTCTTGATAGCCAGCGGTGCCGTGTAACAGATCTTCGTAGTAACGCTCAATGCCTAACTTACCAATATCGCGTGTTGCTTGATAGTTAGCGGCTTTACCTTCACGTTGTAGTCGTTCTACATCGCGATCGTTAATTCGTGATACGTAGCCAATTACATGAGTTAAGACTTCTCCATAAGGATAAAAACGCTTTAAATTCGCGCTCACCGATACCCCTGGGAAATTATGCTGATGCACGGAAAACTTCGCCACATCTTCATGACTGAGTTGTGTGAGTAGAGGAATGGCATTAAAGCGTCGAGTTTGGCGGCGATCTCTTTCGAACGCCGCAATTCGTTCTTCTGGAATGGTTAAAATTTGCTGCAGACGAGCGATGGTATCGTCCATATTGTTTACTTGTTCAGGAATAATTTCCAAGTTAAACACAGGACGATTTTCCGCCAGTAAATGACCATTGCGATCGTAAATTAACCCACGGTTGGGGGCAATCGGGACAATTTTAATGCGATTATCGTTGGAGCGGGTTTTGTAATCTTGGTACTGTTTCACCTGAATATGATAGAGGTTGGTGATCAGCACACCCATTGCCACGACAATTCCCATGAAAGCGACGATAGCTCGACGACGAAACAGTCGGGCTTCCGCTTGGTAATCTCTGATTGGACTTCGCTTACGCAACATCGCTCATTACTCTCGATGGTAAGGATGATTGGCCGTGATACTCCATGCTCGATAGAGACTTTCAGCCATAACCACACGCACCAGTGGATGGGGCAGAGTTAAGGGTGATAATGACCAGCTTTGCTCAGCGGCCGCCTTGCAGCTTGGTGCCAGCCCTTCTGGTCCACCAATGAGAATGGACACATCTCGTGCATCGAGTTTCCAACTTTCTAATTGCTCTGCCAACTGCTCAGTATTCCAAGGTTTTCCGGGGATATCGAGCGTAACAATTCGATTTCCCTTGGGTACGGCGGCGAGCATGGCTTCGCCTTCTTTTTGTAAAATACGTGCAATGTCAGCATTTTTTCCACGTTTACCCGCCGCTATTTCGACTAATTCCAATGGTAAATCATGAGGAAAGCGTCGACGGTACTCTTGAAAGCCCTCTTCAACCCATTTCGGCATTTTGGTGCCGACGGCGATCAGTTGAATCTTCACACTTAGCCCCAGAGTTTTTCTAATTGATATAAAGCGCGATGCTCTTCTTGCATGACATGAAGCATCGTCGACCCCATATCTAATACGACCCATTCACCTTCTTTCTCGCCATCCATACCGAGAGGCTCTAAGCCAATTTTCTTTACCTCGTTGGCAATATGATCGGCAATCGAGGCCACATGGCGTTTTGAGGTGCCAGTACAAATCACCATGTAGTCGGTCACACTTGATTTACCTTGGACATCAAGGGTAACGATATTAACGGCTTTCATGTCATCGGCTTTATCAGCAAGGAAATGGGTAAGTTGTTGTTGCTGCAATGGTGAATCCTCATAGTATGGTTCGTTGATGATGGTCATCAAAGGTTATTCTGCTGCTAAAAAAGCGCCGTAGTATAACACGCTTTTAAGTCGGTAAAGCGACGTTTGTTTGCGGTAGGCAGCATTGCAAGCTCAGTTGCTGCATCAGTGGCCAAATGGGTTGGCTATATTGAGTCTTAGCCAATAATTCACACTGAGCAAGTAGTTGCAGTAGATGACGAAGTTGCGGCACGGATAATCGCTGTAGAGCGGCAGAGTAAAGTGGCCGTTTGGTTTGCCAAATCCGGTATTGATTAAAAACGTTACCTATCGCTTGTGTCTCTATGGCCTGTCGCATCTGCAACAATTGAAACAGTTCTTTTTGTACGGTGCGGATTAAGATAATGACTTCAGTGTCCTCGGCAGCCAGTTGGCGCAAAATACGTTGCGCTCGGTTGGCCTTACCTTCGAGTAAGGCATCGATCCAGTGAAAAGCGGTAAACTGGTTGTGACGACTGAGCGACTCTTCTAAACGTAATAATGTTAATTGCCCATCAGGATAAAGGAGCACTAATTTTTCTAGGCTTTGTACCAAAGCCAGTAGATTGCCTTCATGCCATTGAGCGAGCATTTGAATCGCTTCGTTATCTGGCTTTAAACCTAGAGCTCGGCAGCGAGCCGCCACGAACTGAGGTAAACGAGAAAGTTCAGGCGTTAAGCAGTTAACCCAGCAAGCCTGTGCACTTAATGTTTTAAACCATGCGGTATTTTCTTGCGCTTTAGCCAGTTTTCCACCGATGACCACCAGTAAAACATCAGGACTCAGCGTTGCTGTTAAGCTGGCGAGCTCTTTACCTAATGCTGCGTTAAAGCCATTCTCTGCGACTTCTATTTCTACGATCTGGCGTTGAGAAAAGAGGCTCATGGATTGGCAACAATCATACACCTCGTTCCAATTGAGGGACGCATCGGCATTAAAGCGGTATTTTTCAGTAAATCCTTGCTCTCGCGCTTTGCGTTCAATCGCTAAACGTGATTCTTGAATCAATAAGGGTTCATTACCCAAGATTAAATAGACAGCAGAGAGCGAGCGGTTGAGGGTTTCGCTGAGTTTGTCGGCGTACAATCGCATGGTTAACCCTATAACATATTAATGGTATTTGAGTTATCAAGCTCAGATTGAGTTTGGACGTTAGAGTCAGTCTCTTCAAAACTCCCATTAGGAATGCTGGCCTTTAGGCGTGCCATTTGGCGAATAATTTGGCTGGCCGCGAGTTTACGCATTTCATCGACGATCATTTCTCGTTCAGCAGATTTTGCTAACGCAGTCAGTGGGTTATCTAAGTAACTGCGAGTCACGCTGGTGGAAAACGTTCTTGTACCAACCTCTGGTATAGTGACGCGATAAGAAGTATTAAAGGTCAGCTCTTTTTCGGCGGCGCGAGTATTTTGATACAGCGATAAGGTTCGCTCACTCAAACTTTCACCATTGAGATGCAAATTAGCTATATTACTTGCAGGTTCAACGAGTTGGATCTCGTTCATGCGCAGTTGACCTTTGACCAGCCGTGTTAAGGTGCTGTATTGATCGTTACTGGTCAGAGACATCATGCTTAACTCTTCTGGAATGTCATAGTCTCCACGTAAATGGAAGCCGCAGCCAGCGATAAAAGTTGAAGCGATCAACAAAATAATCAACAAAGGTCGAGTTGTTACAGGCAATATAAAACGCATGGGGTATTCGTTCTCGTCAGTGAGTTTACTTATCTTAGCTTACCGCATTCGATAAACTGAGATAAGTAAACAGGGCGTAAGCCCTGTTTATGTGCTGATAACGAAAAGTTGTGGCTCGGTCTAATAAGGTGGTCATTCGATCGGTTTTTATATCGATGACCACCACAGACTATGAGCTGATAACTTAACGTTGCTTGGCTATACAGACAGTCAGCTTAGCGATTAGTTCGCCACGATGTTGAGCAGTTTGCCCGGTACATAAATGACTTTACGAATGGTTAAACCATCAGTAAATTTCTGTACGTTTTCATCTTGTAGGCCAAGCGCTTCAACCTGCTCTTTCGTTGCGTCAGCGGCAACAGTCAATTTACCACGTAATTTACCATTCACTTGCAAGACAACCAGTTTCTGATCTTCAACTAATGCGGTTTCGTCGTAAGTCGGCCACGTCGCTTGGTCAATATCGGCTTCGCCGAGTGCTTGCCACATTTCAAAACAGATGTGTGGCGCGATAGGGTAAAGCATTAAGGTGATGGCTTTTGCCGCTTCATCCAAAATAGCTCGGTCTTGTTCAGACTCTTGTGGCGCTTTAGTGAGTTTATTCATCAGCTCCATGATCGCAGCAATCGCCGTGTTAAAGGTTTGACGACGAGCAATATCATCAGTCACTTTAGCAATGGTTTTATGCACATCGCGACGCAGCGCTTTTTGGTCGGCATTTAAGGTATCGCTTTGTACTGCAACCGCAGCGCCTTTAGCGGTATGTTCAGCGACGAGCTTCCATACCCGTCTTAGGAAGCGGTTCGCTCCTTCAACACCAGACTCTTGCCACTCCAATGTCATATCGGCAGGCGAAGCGAACATCATAAATAAACGTACTGTATCCGCACCGTATTTATCAACCATCTCTTGTGGGTCAATACCGTTATTTTTTGACTTAGACATTTTGATCATGCCTGAGTGTTCAACTTGACGACCTTGATGATCAACCGCTGATATAATGCGACCTTTCCCATCACGTTCCACTTTAACGTCGGTAGGAGAAATCCACTCTTTAGTGCCTTTCTCATTGCTATGATAGAAAGCGTCAGCTAATACCATGCCTTGGCAAAGCAATTGTTTGAATGGCTCGTCGGAGGTGACATAACCAGCATCACGCAATAGTTTATGGAAAAAGCGTGAGTAGAGCAGATGCATACAAGCGTGTTCAATACCACCGATATATTGATCAACCGGTAGCCAGTAGTTGGCTTTAGCTGGGTCTAAAATATCGTCTGCTTGTGGTGAGCAGTAACGTGCGTAATACCAAGACGATTCCATAAAGGTATCAAAAGTATCGGTTTCACGTAGTGCAGGTTGACCATTAAATGTCGTTTCAGCCCATGTTTTATCGGCTTTAATCGGACTGGTTACACCATCCATAGTGACATCTTCAGGCAGGATCACTGGTAATTGATCGGCAGGAACGGGATGAACTTGACCATCTTCAGTGGTGACCATTGGGATGGGGGCACCCCAGTAGCGCTGACGAGAAACACCCCAGTCACGTAGACGGAAGTTAACGGTCTTTTTACCTTTACCTAGCGCTTCGAGTTTTGCTGAAATGGCATCAAAAGCCGCCTGGAAAGTTAGGCCATCGAATTCACCAGAATCAAACAGTACGCCTTTTTCTGTATAAGCTTGCTGGCTGATATCTAACTCGCTGCCATCTTCAGGCTTAATCACAGGGATGATATCTAAGCCGTATTTGGTGGCAAATTCGTAATCGCGTTGGTCGTGTGCAGGAACGGCCATTACCGCGCCAGTCCCGTAGTGCATTAGCACGAAGTTCGCGACATAGATAGGCACTTCTCGGCCATTTAAAGGATGAATAGCCGTCAGGCCCGTCGCCATGCCTTTTTTCTCCATCGTCGCGAGTTCGGCTTCGGCAACTTTGGTGTTTTTACACTCTTCAATAAAGGCCGCCAGTTGCGGATTATTGGCAGCGGCTTGAACCGCGAGCGGGTGCGCGGCAGCAATACCTACATAGGTAACCCCCATCAGCGTGTCTGGGCGAGTGGTATAGACTTCAAGATCTTGCGCCTGATCTTTAACTTGGAAGCTCAGTTCTACCCCTTCAGAGCGGCCGATCCAATTGCGTTGCATGGTTTTAACCATTTCTGGCCAGCCGTCAAGGTTATCTAAATCATCAAGCAATTCTTGCGCGTAAGCGGTGATCTTAATAAACCACTGTGGGATCTCTTTTTGCTCAACAGGCGTATCACAACGCCAGCAGCAGCCATCTTCCACTTGTTCGTTAGCGAGTACGGTCTGGTCATTAGGACACCAGTTTACTGAGGAGGTTTTCTTATAAACCAACCCTTTTTCGTACAGTTTGGTGAAAAACTCTTGTTCCCAACGGTAGTATTCAGGACGGCAGGTAGCGAATTCACGGCTCCAGTCATAACCAAAGCCCAGTAATTTGAGCTGGTTTTTCATGTATTGGATATTTTCGTAAGTCCATGGTGCTGGCGCTGTTTTATTTTTAACTGCAGCATTCTCGGCCGGTAAGCCAAACGCATCCCAACCAATCGGTTGCATGACGTTTTTACCTTGTAAACGTTGGAAGCGAGAAACGACGTCACCAATCGTGTAGTTACGTACGTGGCCCATGTGCAGTCGACCGCTTGGATAAGGAAACATCGAAAGACAGTAGAATTTTTCTTTATTTGGGTCTTCACTTACAACAAAGGTTTTATTGTTGTCCCAGTGCTGTTGAACTTTCTGTTCAATATCTTGCGGGTTATATTGATCTTGCATCGATGACATCCGGTTATCTTGGAATTTGTGAGTTCGGTTCGAACAGGTACTAATAGATCAACATAGAATACCTAAAGCAGCACAGCACAACAATAGCCAATCCGACTGAACGAGGTGACTTATGCGAAAACAGAAAGCAGGTTATGAGGCGTTAGTAGAAGAAGTGCTCGAAACGTTGAAACAAAGCCCAGAAGAGTTAGAACATATTTTAGACACATCGGGTAAGGTTGTGGCAGCGGCGAATGACTTGACTCAAGATGAATTAGCCCTCATTTCAGCTTATGTTAAAGCTGATTTAAAAGCTTTTTCTGAACAGTATGAGCAGAGTAAAGCTGGGCCATTTTATTTAATGATTGCCAATTCTATCTGGCAAGGGCTGCTGGATATTACGGATAAAACTAAAGTGGAGTGGGTGGAGCTATTTCAAGATCTTGAGCACCAAGGTGTTTATCAAGCAGGGGAAATGATTGGCTTGGGGATCTTAGTTTGCGAAAGTTGCAATCATAAGGTTGAGTACAATCACCCAACAGAAATTGTCCCTTGTCTGCGCTGCGGCCACAAATTATTTAGCCGTCAGCCTTTGCAGCCTTAGCAAAAATCAAGAGGTCGAACCCCAAGCGCGATATGGATGGCGCTTGAGGATAGATCGAGTGTTATTACCGATTTAAGATCGGCGAATCCTGACCAGCCCTATGGTAAGGCTAGCAATAGCCCATAAATAGAGTGGCCAGCTCCCTAGTCGATGATAGGGCGTCTGTCCGCGAGTCGGAATGATCTCGGCTCTTAACACTGCCGTTTCGAATTGCGGGATTTGATGCGTGATTCGGCCATAATGATCGGTGATCGCGGTGACTCCGTTATTTGTTGAACGAATCAGAGGCTTACCAAGTTCTAAGGCGCGCATACGGGCAATTTCCATGTGCTGTAATGGGCCAATCGAGTGACCAAACCAAGCGTCATTCGATAAGGTCAGCAAAAAATCGGTTTGTTCGGTGACATTGACACGAAGTTGTTCATTAAAGATGATTTCGTAACACAGTGCGGGGGCGAAGGCGAATCCTTTAGCGATGATATTCGGTTGAATATAATCTCCCCGACTAAACGAAGACATCGGTAGATTAAACAAGGGTGCCAGTGGTCTTAGCCACGCTTCAAAGGGTACAAACTCACCAAACGGTAACAAGTGATGTTTATGATAGCGTTGCTTCACATCGTAGCGATACTCTGCATGTTCCGTCTCACCTAACGCTAAAATACTATTAAAATAATGCCCCTGTTGATCATGATTTAAGATACCGGTGATGACCGCGCTCTGGTTCATTCGTGCGGCTGAATCTAAATTGCTGAGAAATGACCCAATTTCTACTTCAAAAGCAGGGATGGCGGCCTCTGGCCAAATAATAATATCGGCATTCCAGTTTTCACGGCTCAGATCGGTATATTTCATGATAGTTGGCCAGCGTTGGTTGGGGTGCCATTTTAAAGATTGTTCCACATTACCTTGGATAATCGCTACGCTAGTGGCTCGTTCTGGTTGCGGTATCACCCATTGAACCGAACGAAGTGCGAAACCGATGATGAAAATACTGATAGGCAGCAGTAAGTAGCGCCAAGCTTTGTTTTGCCAAGCATAAGCGCATGAACCAGCACAGAGCATCAGTAATAATGTTAATAGCTCAACACCCGCCAGAGGAGCGAAAGAGGCCAACGGTCCGTCGATCTGGCTATAGCCAAGCCATAGCCAGGGGAATCCGGTCATTACCCAGCCGCGTAACCAATCACTGATCAGCCACAGGGCGGGAACGGCGAAGAGAAAACGTGACCAATGAGTGGTTGAGAAAAAACGATTAAGAGTCCAAGCAAATAGGCCGTTATACAGGGCGAGATAGGCAACAAGTAACAACATCAGCAGCAAGCCAGCAATTTTCGGCATGCCTCCGAAAGTATCAATACTGACGTATACCCAACTGATCCCAACACCAAATTGGCCAAGTCCCCAGCTATAACCGAGCAGTGCCGCTTGTTTGGGCGTTTTCTTCTCAATAAGTAGCAATAAAGCCAAAGGGCTGAGAATGGCGATCGGCCAGATTTGATAAGGGGCAAAGGCTAATGTGGTCAGCGCGCCAAAAAAAACAGCCAAGATAGGCTGTAAGCGGCGTGAAATAACATCTTTCATCCAGTCATGCTCTCATTAAGTGATTCGGGCAGAGATAGCCTGAGTCAGCATCGTTACCTTTAAGTTTGACGCGAATCGTCAGCGTTATGTTGATGATTCGCGTCAAGGTTCAATGGTAGTGATTCGATAATCACTGTGACTGGCGGTTCTCGATAACCAGCTACTCTTCCATAGTCTCTGGAAGGGCTTGTAAATCAGGGATGGTGACTTGCAGTTGGACGACTCTTCGACTGTCAGCGGCAGTGACTTTAAAGTTATAGCCGCCGATATCAATCACCTCTCCACGAGAAGGTAAATGGCCAAAGGCCGTCATCACCAAACCGCCAACCGTATCGACTTCTTCATCGCTAAACGAAGTACCAAACGTTTCGTTAAACGATTCTATGGTCGTTAACGCTTTCACGGCGTAGGTATGTTTACTTAATTTACGAATATCCAGTTGCTCTTCATCATCGAATTCATCCTCGATATCTCCGACAATTTCTTCGAGAATATCTTCAATCGTGACTAGGCCGGATACACCGCCAAACTCATCTACGACAATCGCCATATGATAACGTTCCTCACGGAACTCTTTTAATAGGCGATCAACGCGTTTACTCTCAGGGACCACCACGGCAGGTCGAATGACTTCTTCGATATTAAATGGGGCGCTGCTTGAGCCTAAGTATTTGAGTAAGTCCTTCGCAAGAAGTATGCCTTCGACATGGTCTTTATCTTCACTGATAACAGGATAGCGGGAGTGTTGAGCATCGGTAATGATCGCAATCAGCGTATCCATATCATGGGTGCGTTCAACGGTCACCATCTGTGAGCGGGGGATCATGATATCCCGTACTCTCATCTCCGCAATTTCCATCACGCCTTCAAGCATGTCGCGTGTGTCGTGATCGATAAGGTCATTGATTTCTGAGTCTCTGATCACATCAACCAAGTCTTGACGGTCTTTAGGATCCGTTTGAAACAGTTGACCTAGGCGTTCAAAGAAGGACTTTCTACTCGGACCTTCAGATTTTTCTTTTTTTCCTTCGGTCGAATAGGGCGAGTTATCGTCGTTCATTATTTCTCTTATTGGTAACGCTATCAGATGTGTGATAGCTCACATGTAAGCTTATACGCAATCGGTTCCCGACTAACCAAGCGGTGCAGTGGTTGTTACCTTAATAACAATGGTTAACCTACAGCGCTGAGTTAATGGGGCGTATTGGCTTAGTTTTTCTCCGCTAAATATGGGTCATCAAAGCCCATGTTTTGCATGATTTCTGTCTCAAGGGCTTCCATCTCGTCCGCGTCTTGATCATCAATATGGTCATAACCTAGCAGATGAAGAGTGCCATGTACAACCATATGCGCCCAATGAGCCATCAAAGATTTCTCTTGTTCAAGCGCTTCTTGCTCAACGACTTGTCGACAAATGACTAAATCACCCAGTAGATCCAGCTCAATTTCCGCTGGGGCTTCAAATGGAAAAGATAGCACATTTGTCGGTTTATCTTTGCCACGGTAGTTTAAATTTAGCTGATGACTCTCCGCTTGATCAACAATACGAATGGTGACTTCGGCTTGAGATTGAAAAGGGGTTACTGCGGCGCTAAACCACGTTAAAAAATCATCAAAGCTAGGGAGACCTTGCTCATCTTCAACGGCAATTTGTAAGTCTAATTCGATAGACATCACTAATGAGATTCCTCGATGTTCGATGTTGCTGCTGGCGTCATATTCGTGTGTTCACGTTCTTCACGACGACGTTGCTCATTGATTTTACGTTGTTTTTGATCTTCAGCTTCCCATTTTTCATAAGCATTAACGATGCGAGCAACGACTGGGTGACGAACCACATCGTCAGCTAAGAAAAAGTTGAAGCTAATTTCATCAACCTCATTGAGTACTTCAATCGCATGGCGTAGTCCAGAGCGAGCACCACGGGGTAAATCTATTTGTGTTACGTCACCGGTGATCACTGCGCGTGAGTTAAAACCGATGCGGGTCAGGAACATTTTCATCTGTTCCACGGTGGTGTTCTGGCTTTCATCAAGGATGATGAATGCATCATTTAGCGTGCGTCCACGCATGTAAGCCAGTGGCGCGACTTCGATAACATTACGCTCAATGAGTTTTTCAACGCGTTCAAAACCGAGCATTTCAAACAGAGCGTCATAGAGTGGACGTAAGTAGGGATCAACTTTTTGACTTAAATCACCGGGTAAAAAGCCCAGTTTTTCCCCCGCTTCTACCGCTGGACGGGTGAGAAGGATGCGTCGCACTTCTTGTCGTTCTAGGGCATCAACTGCGGCGGCAACCGCCAAATAGGTTTTTCCCGTACCCGCTGGACCAATCCCAAAGGTAATGTCATGGGTGACCATATTCACTAAATACTGAGCTTGGTTTGGTGTCCGCGGTTTAATCACGCCTTTTTTGGTTTTAATGAACACTTCTTTACCATAAGCGATGGCAGAGTCGTGATTTTGTTCGAGTACGCCTGCTTCTTTAATCGCAAGATGAATACGCTCTGGCTCAATATCGGCAATATTGCCTTGCAAAGGGGCAGTGTCTACATATAACGTTTTGATGATTTCTAAGGCGGCTGCGGCAGTATGAGGCTTGCCGACAATGGTAAAGAAATTGCTACGGTGGTTGATTTCGACACCGAGGCGACGCTCAATATGTTTAATATTATCATCAAAAGGACCGCATAAGCTGGCTAAGCGGCGGTTGTCGGAAGGTTCGAGAGTGATCTCTAAAGTAACGATTTTATTGCTCAAATTGGCCTCTCAATAAATCATGAATAAGTAGCCGATGTTGACCGGCTACTCATGGAATGTTGTGACCAAAAGCGTCAATCTTCCTCACACATCATTATGAGGGGACTTACCCCATATTATGGCGTGAAAGAAGCAACGCCTAAGGCATCTTCTCGGCGCGTTTTTGCCATCATTTGTGAAGGTGAAATAACAACGCGTAGGTTCATTTCCGACTCAGTACGGATCAGTTCACCACGTAGGGAGTTGGAGAAGACATCAACAATCTTCACATCAACGAATTGACCAATCAGATCGGGTGAGCCTTCAAAGTTGACGACACGGTTATTCTCAGTGCGTCCGCGCAGTTCCATCAAGTTTTTCTTTGATGGACCTTCGACTAAAATACGCTGTTCAGTATCAAGCATCAAACGAGAATAGCGCATCGCTTGGCTATTAATTTGTTGCTGAAGTTCATATAGGCGCTCTTTTTTCGTCTCTTCCGATACATCACAAGGATAATCGGCGGCTGGCGTACCCGGGCGAGGTGAGAAAATAAAGCTAAAGCTCATATCAAAATCAACGTCTCTGATCAGTTTCATTGTAGCTTGGAAATCATTATCCGATTCGCCTGGGAAACCAACAATAAAGTCAGAGCTGATTTGAATGTCCGGACGAGCTTTACGCAGCTTACGGATGATCGATTTATATTCGATCGCCGTGTGTGGGCGCTTCATCATGGTTAAGATGCGATCACTGCCACTTTGTACTGGAAGATGCAGGAAGCTCACTAGCTCCGGCGTATCTTCGTATACCGCGATGATGTCATCAGTAAATTCTAGCGGGTGACTGGTCGTAAAGCGAATACGGTCAATACCATCGATTGAAGCTACTAAACGTAATAGTTCAGCAAATGAGCAGATGGTCCCATCGTGCATTGGTCCACGATAAGCATTGACGTTTTGCCCTAGTAGGTTGACTTCACGCACGCCTTGATCGGCCAATTGTGCTATTTCATATAACACATCATCCATTGGACGGCTCACTTCCTCACCACGCGTATAAGGTACGACGCAGTAAGTACAATATTTTGAGCAGCCTTCCATGATGGAGACAAAAGCGGTAGGGCCTTCTGCTTTAGGTTCAGGTAAGCGATCGAATTTCTCGATTTCAGGGAAAGAGATATCCATCACTGGTGCATCAGTCGATTGTGATTGCTTGATCATTTCAGGCAAGCGGTGCAAGGTTTGTGGGCCAAAAATCACATCAACAAACGGGGCACGCTCACGAATATGATCGCCTTCTTGGGTTGCTACACAGCCGCCCACACCAATCACGACACCTGGTTTTTTGTCTTTAAGATTTTTCCAACGCCCGAGTTGATGGAAGACCTTCTCTTGGGCTTTTTCCCGGATTGAACAGGTATTAAGTAGAAGTACGTCTGCTTCCTCTGGCTCTTCAGTTAGCTCATAACCATTTGCCGCGTTGAGCAAATCGGCCATTTTCGATGAATCGTATTCGTTCATCTGACAGCCCCAGGTTTTAATTAGCAGTTTCTTACTCATCTCACTTTCGCTCGTTCAATAGTTTGTTCAAATAAGGATCCGCCATCACGACGGTAGCGGCGTATTGTACTGCTTTCGTTTGTGACTGACTAGGGTTAGAAATAAATTATAACCGTTGCTGTTACTGGGTTTTTACCCTGTTTTATACAAGGTTTTAGGACAAATATGTTCGCAAAAAAAAACTCACTCCGTACAATGGACCCAGAAAGAGAGTAACCCAAAAGGGTCAAGCATGAATAATTTTGATGTTGTTGTGGTCGGTGGTGGAATGGTCGGTGCTGCCGCTGCTTTAGGCTTTGCAAAACAAGGGCGACGAGTGGCGCTAGTCGAAGGCTATGCTCCGCAGCCATTTTCGCCAGAGCAACCGATGGATGTGCGTATTTCGGCCATCTCGCAAACCTCTGTTGATTTATTACAATCGTTAGGCGCTTGGTCGGCAATTGCAGAAATGCGTCTCTGTCCTTATCGTCGTTTAGAAACTTGGGAGCACCCAGAGTGTCGCACTCGTTTTTCGAGTGACTCTTTAGGATTAGCGCAACTGGGTTTTATGGTTGAAAATCGAATCCTTCAATTGGGGTTATGGGAGCAGTTTGCACTGTATCCAAATCTGACGCTATTTTGCCCCGATCAACTCAATCATATTGATTTTAGTACTGAACTCAAAACGATCACTTTGCAATCGGGTGAGGTTTTGCATAGCCAATGGATTATTGGTGCGGATGGCGCTCAGTCACAAGTGAGAAAAATGGCGCAAATTGGCATCACGGCTTGGGATTATCGCCAACACTGTATGTTGATCAATGTTGTGACGGAAAAACCACAACAAGACATTACTTGGCAACAGTTTTTTCCTTCTGGACCCCGATCGTTTTTACCGTTAACTGGTCATCAGGCTTCATTGGTATGGTATGACTCACCACAGCGAATTAAGCAACTGGCGAATTTATCATTAAGCCAACTTAGAGAAGAGATCCTTAACCATTTTCCACAAGAGCTTGGTGATATTGAGGTGTTGCAGCATGGTCATTTTCCATTAACTCGTCGTCATGCTCAGTGTTATGTCAAGCAGGGGTGTATTTTAGTCGGCGATGCCGCGCACACGATTAACCCTCTTGCAGGGCAGGGGGTGAATCTCGGTTTTAAGGATGTCTCAGTATTATTAGCGGTGACAAAAGAAGCCTCATTGTTCACTGCAGCGCATTTTGCTCAGTATCAGCGTCAACGTCGCCCTGATAACTTATTGATGCAAACTGGCATGGATGTATTTTATAAAACATTCAGTAACGATAAATTACCTTTAAAAGTAATGCGCAATGCTTTATTGAAAGGGGCGGATTATACGGGACCGATTAAGCAGCAGGTATTACGTTACGCGCTTGGTTTGTAAGTGAGTTAGATGGCGAGCGATAAAACAAAAACGCTGCCATGATGGCAGCGTTTCGTTTCAAGTCTTGAGTGTAAGTTAGCGATAAATCGCTTATTTAGTTACACGAAGAACGGGAGTTTCACCAACCGTCACAGAACCTGATAACTTGCTCAGTTCTTTAATCTCATCCATGTTAGAGATAACAACCGGAGTCAGTGTTGATTTGGCTTTTTCTTCTAGCAAAGCAAGATCGAATTCAATAATTGTGTCACCCACTTTTACTGATTGGCCTTCCTGAGCGATACGCTTAAAGCCTTCGCCTTTCAATTCAACGGTATCAATACCGAAGTGAACAAACAGCTCAACGCCATCGTCAGATTCAATAGAGAATGCGTGATTCGTTTCGAAGATTTTACCGATAGTCCCGTTTACTGGAGCAACCATTTTGTTACCAGTAGGTTTAATCGCAATACCATCACCAACGATTTTCTCGGCAAACACGACATCTGGCACATCTTCAATGTTTACAATTTCACCAGAAAGCGGTGCAATAATTTCAATTGCACTTGCGTCAGCGCTGTCATCAGAGACTAGCTTTTTAAGTTTGTCAAACAGACCCATTGTGTCATGCTCCTAACGTTTCAAATTTATTCTATACCAGTATAGTATACCAATCCCAAACAATAGACGACTATTTTTATATCCTTCAAGGAGTTTGCTGATCGTCACCTATTGTAGGGGGCTGATGGCTTATTGGCACTTCTCTGCGATGAATTTTTCTACACACGCTTCAATTTCAGCGGCGGTCGGTAATGACAACGCATGTTCTGCCATGGCTTTGACTTCTGCAAAATTGGTGTTACGAATCACTTTTTTTACTTTAGGGATAGAAATACCACTCATCGAGAATTCATCTAATCCCATACCCAGTAATAGTAGTGTTGCGCGCTCATCTCCTGCAAGCTCACCACACATTCCGGTCCATTTTCCTGCAGCGTGAGAAGCATCAATCACTTGTTTAATCACCGTTAAAACCGCTGGTGATAATGGGTTGTACAAGTGAGAAATCATTTCGTTACCGCGGTCTACCGCTAGGGTATATTGGGTCAAGTCGTTGGTGCCAATCGAGAAGAAGGCCACTTCTTTCGCTAAATGATGAGCGATCGCTGCTGCTGCTGGTGTCTCCACCATCACACCAATTTCGATGTTTTCGTCGAATGCCAGCCCTTCGCTGCGTAGCTCAGCTTTGTACTCTTCAATGGCATTTTTCAGTTCACGAATTTCTTCAACTGAAATGATCATTGGGAACATGATGCGCAATGTGCCGTGTGCCGATGCACGTAAAATACCACGCAACTGATCGCGCAGAATATCACGGCGATCTAAGCTAATACGGATTGCACGCCAACCCAAAAATGGGTTCATTTCTTTTGGTAAATCCATGTAAGGTAAATCTTTGTCACCACCAATATCCATAGTACGGATAATGACCGATTGGCCTTTCATCGCTTCGGCAACTTGCTTATAAGCTTGATACTGCTCTTCTTCGGTCGGAAGGGCGTCACGGTCCATAAATAAGAACTCGGTACGATACAGACCAACACCTTCTCCGCCGTTACGAATGATGCCATCGCAATCTTTTACGGTACCAATGTTACCGCACACTTCAACACTATGCCCATCCAGGGTTTGTGCTGGAAGATCTTTTAATTTGGCAAGTTCTTCTTTTTCAGCAAAGAAGTCGCGCTGTACTTGTTTGGCTTGCTCAAGTTCAGCTTCGGTTGGATTAACAAAAATTTTGTTATTAATTGCGTCGATGACCAGCATGTCACCATTTTTTACTTGTTTGGTAATGTCATTAGTACCAACAATCGCAGGCAGTTCTAGCGAGCGAGCCATGATTGAGGTATGTGAGGTGCGGCCACCAATGTCACAAGCAAAGCCAAGCACATAATCAAGGTTGATTTGTGCTGTTTCTGAAGGCGTTAGATCGTAAGCAACCAAGATAACTTTTTGATTAATATCACTGAGTGATACGATATTAATGCCTAATGCATTTTTTACAAAGCGGGTGCCGATATCACGAATATCCGTTGCACGCTCTTTCAAATATTCATCATCGAGCGATTCAAGGGCAGCGGCTTGCTCTTCAATCACCGTATAAATCGCGTTATCTGCTGATAATTTATCATTTTTGATGAGGGCTAAAATTTCGTCTTCTAGCTCTTCATCTTCCAGTAGCATGATATGGCCTTCGAAGATGGCCTCTTTCTCTTCACCAAAGGTCTCAAGCGCTTTTTGTTTAATGACAGTGAGCTGCGCGGATGATTTTGCGCGTGCGTCGTAAAAACGCTCAATTTCTGCTGCTACATCTGCGTCTGAGATGGTGTTTGTGTTTAGGACTATTTCATCTTCTTGAAGTAGTAGTGCTTTACCGATAGCAATACCTGGAGATGCTAGGATGCCTGAAATCATAGCCTTACCTTAAATTGGTCAACTGTAAACGGGAGAATATGGACGATGTGCCAACAATAACATTTAGCTTATTGTTGGTCATATTTCAAATAAGGCCACTTTGTCGTTTAAACAAAATGACCTTTATCTAAAATAGAGAGCGTCGATTAGTGAAGTTGGTCCATTAGGGCAACTAGATGGTCAACGGCTTCTTTCGCTTGAGGGCCTTCAGCCGAGATAGAGACCACTGTGCCTTTAACTAGGCCAAGGGTTTGTAGTTTAAATAAGCTTTTAGCACTGGCGCTTTTACCGTTTGAAGTGACAGTAATATCTGCATCGAACGCTTTTGCTTCTTTAACAAACTGTGCAGCTGGACGAGTATGAAGACCGTTTTCTGCAGTGATTTCTACTTGCTTCTCGTACATGTGTTATACCCCAATTAATGTAGTTTTTGTAAGTTGTTCACTTAGATAAGCTTAACCTTAACTGCCCATTTCTGCTAGCGGAGTAACGGGATTTTCGTGGTAGCGCTTATTTCAGTTTAAAACAATCAATGGCTGAGGTAGAGTTTTACCAAAAATCAGCCTTGACTTTAATCTTGCCTGCTTCTTTATTTTGAAGCTAGAAATAAAACATCCCGATATTACCAAAGGTGGGGCAAGGATCAACAAAAAAGCCCCTGCATGGGGCTTTTTTAAACGAAAATTTGATTTAATCACCTATTACTGTTGGTTTTCTTTCTCAGTAAAAATACCGGCAAAGAGCGCTGTACTTAGGTAACGTTCACCTGAGCTTGGCAGCACAGTGACAATGGTTTTTCCAGCAAATTCAGGAAGTTCAGCGAGGCGATTAGCGGCGACAACCGCAGCACCTGAAGATATTCCGGCTAAAATCCCTTCTTCTTCCATTAAGCGGCGAGCCATATCGATGGCTTCATCAGACGTCACGGTTTCTACACGGTCAATCAGTTCTAAATCTAGGTTGCCTGGAATAAAACCTGCTCCAATACCCTGAATTTTGTGTGGCGCAGGTTTTATTTCTTCTCCTGCCAAAGCTTGGCTGATCACTGGTGATTCTGCTGGTTCTACGGCAACAGAAATGATCGCTTTACCTTTTTCACCCTTAATATAACGGCTTGTTCCGGTGAGAGTACCACCAGTGCCCACCCCAGCAACGAAGACATCAATTTGGCCATCGGTGGCTTCCCAGATCTCAGGACCTGTGGTTTTTTCGTGAATAGCAGGGTTGGCTGGGTTATCGAATTGCTGAAGCAGTAAGTATTTACTTGGGTTGCTGGCGACGATTTCTTCTGCTTTGGCAATAGCGCCTTTCATGCCTTTTGCTGCTTCAGTCAATTCAAGGTTAGCACCAAGCGCTTTGAGTAGTTTACGACGTTCAAGACTCATCGACTCTGGCATAGTTAAGGTCAGTTTATAACCACGGGCTGCAGCCACAAAGGCCAAAGCAACGCCAGTATTGCCACTGGTTGGTTCGACTAGCTCAATCCCTTCTTTTAACTTGCCTTGCTTTTCTGCTTCCCAAATCATGTTAGCGCCAATACGACATTTAACACTGAAGCTTGGGTTACGTGCTTCTATTTTGGCTAACACACGGCCGTTACTGACTTTGTTTAGGCGAACCAGAGGAGTGTTACCGATAGTCAGAGAGTTGTCTTCGTAAATTTTACTCATTGTGCTGTCCCTTTATTACGCATAGATCAATCGTTGATGCGTTGCTACAAATTGGTTGATACTGGTCAAGAATAGAGATTCGATAGAAAAGTAAAAGGATTAAAAAGTTATAACTTATTAGCGATTTATTAGATGGCTTTATTCTCTTCGCTTATAGACTGATGTGATTCATTATCTAGATAGCTGAGCTACTTGGCGGACATCGTCTTGCTGGCAGATGCCGAGTGATTGGTGTGGGAATATTTAAACTCACCAACCCACATGGCGGTGGCTCCGCATACTGCAATTGGCATAATAAAAAGATTAACGACAGGAATCGTGGTTAACAGCGCGACTATCATGCCAAAGCCGTAAGTTTTACCTGGTTTTTGTTTTAACTGGTTTCGCATCACTTTAAAGTCAACTTTATGGTTATCAAAGGAATAATCACAATATTGGATGGCGAGTATCCAAGCGGTGAATAAAAACCAGACGATGGGCCCTAGTGTTTGCCCCAAGCCGGGGATGAGTAACAGTAGAAATAATCCTAGTGCTCGGGGAATAACGTAAAAAAGCTTTTGTCCCTCACGAAGAAGAATGCGTGGCGTATCCTTGAGTACAGAGAATAAGCTGAGATCGCTTTCGATTTTTCCGGTTATTTTTTGCTCGACTTTTTCGGCCAATAGGCCATGAAAAGGCGAAGCAATAAAATTAGCTAGCGTGCTGAAAAAATAGGAAAAGGTACCGAGGATGGTGATAGTGAGCAATGGCCAAAGCAGATAATATAGCCAAGATAAAAAACTAGGTAGAGCGTCAAGCCACTGGGTTATCCAATCGTTAAGATGGGTGAAAAGATAATACAAAGCCGTTCCAATCAGTAGCACGTTGATCATCAAAGGAAGTAAAGTAAAACGACGGATGCCTGGTGAAAAAGCCAGATGAACACCATCAAAAAAATAATCTAATCCAGAGCGTGTGGGCATGGTCTCTTCCGAAATGAACGCAAAAAAACAGAATTTAGAGTGTAACTGAAGCTTACAATAATAAAAATGCGCCTGTAGACGTAACTTCTAACATTAAGTTGTTCTAAATCAGGGGTAACTTTTGGTAAAGTAACCTTATAGTTTGATACACCCCACCTTGGCAGACGTTCAACATAGGCGTTAGAGCTCGGAACATCAACACCGAAACACTGAGAGTTTAAGATGCAGGAATTGCGATTCGTACTCATTATTGTTGGCGGGCTAGCGATAGCCGCTTTATTGTTTCATGGTCTTTGGACCAGTAAAAAAGAAGGTAAGTCGAAGTTCGGCGATAAGCCGCTCGGGCGTATCAATGTTGAACATCAAGATAAGAAGGCCGCAAAAGAGGCGAAGTTGGCGTCAACTGACGAAGTGGCTCGCCCTGATCGTCGAGAGCCTGATTTTGGTTTAACTGGTCATGATATTGACCCTCTAATTGCTGATTATGATTTGCAAGACAGTGGCGATGCAACACAACAAATCGTTCCTAAACATGATCTCGATACAGCAGCGCCAGAACCGAGCGTTAAATTAAAGGCTGACGCTGTTTCAGAAGAAAGTCGTATCGAAACGTCGATGATTGAACCGCAACCTGAATCCATTACTCCGGCTCAAACTGAAACACCTGAAGAAGAGCCTGAAATGCAGGTGATTGTGCTTAATGTACACTGTGCAGGTGCTGAGCCTTTTGTTGGTAGCAAGTTATTTGACAGCTTTCAGCAAAATGGGTTGTTGTATGGTGAGCTGGATATCTACCATCGTCATGCCGATTTGTCGGGAACGGGTAAAGTGTTATTTAGCGTGGCTAATATGTTACAACCGGGGACATTAAAACATGATGACCCCGCTGAATTTACCACCAAAGGCATCTCTTTCTTTATGACCTTGCCTTGTTACGGTGACGCTGAGCAGAATTTCAAGTTGATGCTTAAAACGGCTCAACAAATTGCCGATGATATGGGCGCTAATGTTTTGGATGATGCACGTAACCTGATGACACCCAATCGGCTAGCTGAGTATCGTAAGCAAATTCAACAGTTCAAACTTAAACAGCAGTAATTAACACCTTATAAGGCTCCGACCGGAGCCTTTTTTCATGATCCGAGAGAATACCAATGCAACACGTAGAGCAAAGATTACAAGAGTTACGGCAAATCCTGAATGAACATGCGATACGTTATTACGTGGAAGACGCCCCGAACATTCCTGATGCTGAATACGATCGGTTGATGCGGGAGTTATTAGAAATTGAAGCGCAATACCCACAATGGGTAAGTGAAGATTCGCCTAGTCAGCGTGTTGGTGGGGCACCATTATCGAGTTTCGAATCAGTCACTCATGAACGACCGATGTTATCGTTAGATAATGCCTTTGCTGATAGTGAGTTGGATAGCTTCTTTCGTCGTATCGGTGAGCGAGTTGCTGCCACTCAGCACGCTCGTTTTTGTTGTGAGCCTAAATTGGATGGGTTAGCAGTTAGTCTATTGTATGTGGATGGTCGATTAACTCAAGCTGCGACCCGTGGCGATGGTACGACAGGTGAGAATATCACTGAAAATGTACGTACCATCAAATCGATCCCTCTCAAACTCTCTGGAACTGGATGGCCTTCAAGGATTGAAGTTCGAGGTGAAGTGTTTATGCCCAAAGAGGGTTTTGAGCGGATGAACGCTCAAGCACTGAAAAAAGGTCAAAAGGTGTTTGTTAACCCACGTAATGCGGCCGCTGGGAGTTTGCGTCAACTCGATTCTCGTATTACGGCTAAGCGCCCTTTAGCGTTTTATGCTTATAGTGTCGGAGTGGTCGAAGGTGCTGAGTTATCGACCAGTCATTATGACCGTTTTTTACAGTTAAAAAGCTGGGGGCTTCCGGTTAGCCCTGAGACGCAGCGCGTAGAAAACGCTCAGCAAGTTAAAGATTACTATCAAACGATTATGGCAAAACGAGCTGACTTACCTTACGAAATTGATGGTGTGGTGATTAAAGTTGATGATATTGCACTGCAAGAGAAATTAGGATTTGTCGCTCGTGCTCCTCGCTGGGCGATTGCTTATAAGTTCCCTGCTCAAGAGGAAATGACTCGTTTAAATGAGGTTGAATTTCAAGTAGGAAGAACCGGAGCCATTACGCCTGTTGCTAAGTTAGAACCGATATTTGTTGGTGGTGTGACGGTCAGCAATGCGACGTTACATAACGCGGATGAGATCGAGCGATTAGGCGTAATGGTTGGCGATACGGTAATTATTCGCCGTGCTGGTGATGTTATTCCACAAATTGTTTCCGTGGTGTTGGAACGTCGTCCTCAAGAGGCTCAACCGATAATTTTCCCTAGTCACTGTCCAGTTTGTCAATCTGATGTGGAACGCGTCGAGGGCGAAGCGGTTGCTCGCTGTACTGGCGGCTTAGTGTGTCAAGCGCAACGCAAAGAAGCGTTAAAGCACTTTGTATCACGTAAAGCAATGGATGTAGACGGTTTAGGCGATAAAGTTATTGAGCAGCTCGTAGAGCGAGAAATGGTCGAAACGCCAGCCGACTTATTTAAACTCCGAGCGGGTGAGTTAACCGTATTAGATAGAATGGGCCCTAAATCGGCTCAAAATATCACTCAGGCACTGATTAACGCTAAGCATACGACCTTAGCCCGATTCTTATATGCCCTAGGTATCCGTGAAGTTGGCGAAGCAACAGCGATGAATCTGGCTCAACATTTTTGTACTTTGGAAGCAATTAGCCAAGCCTCTGTTGAGCAGTTGATTGAAGTTCAAGATGTAGGAATGATTGTGGCGAGTCATGTGCATGCTTTCTTTAGTCAGGAAAAGAACCAACGTGTTGTGCAAGAATTAAGAGACTTAGGCGTAACGTGGCCTGATATTGAACCTCAAGATGTTGCAAAGCCACAGCCACTGGCTGGAAAAACAGTGGTATTGACGGGCTCTCTGGTTCAATTATCACGCAGTGAAGCTAAAGCGGCTTTACAAAGCTTAGGGGCCAAAGTGACTGGTAGTGTATCAAAAAATACCGATATGCTGTTTGCGGGCGAGGCGGCAGGCTCTAAATTAGTTAAGGCTCAAGAGCTGGGAATCGAAATATTTTCTGAGCAAGATTTGTTGGATCTTCTCACCTAACGATTTTAAATGCTAACCAAAACCCTTAACCATTGATCAATGGTTAAGGGTTTTTTATTGTCAAAAATAACTTAATTTAGAATAAGAAATTAGTGAGATAGATTGTAACTATTTTGTCACTTTCTATTTTTGATCAATGCGATCGACTTCAATTATTCAATTATTTTTATTTTTAATCTATTGTTAATTAAGTTGTTTTTTTATTTATTGTTTGATGTGTTAATTATTCGATCTTGATCACTTACTCACTTAAAATTTGTTATGGCTCATATTTTTTTAGTTAAAAATTAAGATCTGATTGATGTTTTACCCTATCCAGATAGTCTTAATGCATGGATACACAATGTGTATGCAGATAGTGATGAGAAATAGTACTTATTCTCATACAAGGAAAAGCTTTCTCCCTTCGGCGGCCAACTTTTGGGGGAAAACATAAAAACAGCTATATCCATTTTTAGGAGTTTTCCATGGACAAATATTTTAAACCTTCCTTAGTCGGTGCAGCCGTTGCAACAATGCTTGCATCTGGTATTGCATTCAATGTTTCAGCAGCAGATAACTACGAGGTTTATGGTGTTATCGCATTACAAGCCGCTTACCGAGATTACGATGCTGGTAATAAAGAAACCGATGATAAGTTAGGAGGCTCTCAGCTTAATAATGAATCTCGAATTGGTTTCCGTGGCGAGAAAGACTTCAAAAACATTGAATCAACTTTTATTTGGCAAATTGAAGCTGGATATGTTGACCCATCCTTCTCTGATCCTGGTTCTGAACTAGGTGCTCGTGATACGTTTGTAGGTTTTAAACACGATAGTTATGGCACTGTTCGTTTAGGTCGAGTCTTGTCACCCCTTTATGAATTGGTGGATTGGCCAGCATCTAACCCTGGTTTAGGTGATGTATACGACTGGGGTGGTGCTATCGGTGGAACTAAGCATCAAGACCGTGCTTCAAATACGATTCGTTGGGATACACCAACATTTGCAGATAGCCTATCTTTTAATCTAGCGTATGGCATGGCTGGTAAAGATGGAGCGCAGAAAGGCGATGGTAAAGATTATTGGATAGGTGCCGCTGCGCATTATAAAGTTTCTGTTTTCCAATTTGATTTAGCTTATGAAGGTAACCGTGACGTAGCTAAAGAGAGCACTGAATGGGATAATGACGCCTATCTATTTGGTGTTCAAGGATGGTTTGATAATGGACTTTCCTTCTATGCACAATATAAGATGATGGAAGCAAAACCTGTCGCTGGTGATAAAGAGAAACAAAATGCGTATTCAGCAGGTTTGGCTTATACGACTGGCGATTGGCAGTTTAAGTTAGGTTATGCTAAAAATGATGAGCTTAAAGTTGGTGGTAGTAAGCTAAAAGGTTCGGATGATGATGTACTGTCTATACAAGCGCTGTATTTTGTAGATCCATCAGCGGTGCTTTATGCCCGTGCTCGTACTCTTGATTTTGGTGATTCATACAAAGGTCGCTGGAAATCAGCAGATTATGATGAGTACTCTGTCGGTGTAGAATATTATTTCTAAACGAAGTTAGACTATTGAGTTGTAGAGTAAAGGCGAGCTTCGGCTCGCCATTTCATTTTAAGGACGTTCTATGAAAGTTTTACCTATCAGTTTATTTATTTCATTATTGAGTATTTCGTTTAGTGGATATGCGGTGATTAATGTTAACTTTGACCGTGATATTCAATTGTTAGCGGTGAATGGTGAATCGGAAGGTGTTAATTTTGGACATCGTTCCGAATTGACTTTAGATCCGGGTGAACACCAGTTACTTGTACGAACTGAGCGAATTATTCAGATGTCTGGTAAGCAAAATAAATATAAATCCCCACTGATAGTATTAAAAGTCTCTGGTGATTCTGGTGTTGTCAATTTAACGTCGGCAATGACTATTCGCGATGAAAGTAATGCCAGAGAATTTGATCGTCGCCCCAGCTTAAATATAGAGGTTACTCAAGGTAATCTTGTTATTGATCAAGATTTTATTCCTGGTCGTTCATTTGCTTTCATGGGAGATTACACTAAACAACTTCGTCAATTTAATCGAACGGAGAGTAAAGCTGCGATAAATGAGGTATCAATGCGCAGCTTTACTACACATCCTACAGCGTTGGTAAAAGACGTGCCAATTGATAGAGATAAATTAAAAGCGATTCAAAAAATTTATCTTGAGCTGGATGAAAACCAGCAGAAATCTTTCTTATCATGGGCAGTAAGTCAATAATTAAAAATATAATGAATATTAGCCAAATTGCTAAATTAACAGGATTAAGTGCTAAATCGATTCGTTTATATGAAGAGAAAGGTCTAATCACTGTGCCATTACGCTCTACAAGTGGTTACCGAACTTACACACCACAGCATATCGATGATTTGTTATTAATTGCTCGCTGTCGGCGAGTCGGTTTTAGTTTGGATGAGTGTAAAGCCATGCTCACACTGGCCAATGATCCACAGCGCACGCGCGCAGCGGTGCGTGCGCGAGCACAAGAAAAGTTACAGGAAGTCTCAAGTAAACTGACCGAACTTACCTTGATTAAGCAGCAGCTTGAAGAGTGGATTGCATCTTGCCCCGGTGATGAAGGGCATGATTGTCCGATCATTAAAGAATTGAAGAGTTGTTGTAAAGATGTAAACGATAAGGCCCGATAGATTCTTATCGTTTTTCTACTGTCTACTTCTGGCTTAAGCTACAGCAGCGTTAGTTACGTAGATTTACCTTAATCATAGATTCATAGAGTGGGTGAGAGCTATCCTTCGCTCTCACTCAAGGCAGGAGCTTACTTTTCTAAAGGTTGATAAGGTTTAATTTTAAGCGTAATCCCATTAAGCCCGATAACCTCTACCATAGATTCAGCAGCGATATCTTGATCACTGATCGCCGACCACGTGCTATCCCCCAGTTGTAATCGAGTGACGACTTGCGCTTTTACGGGTTCAGTGAGCAGTAGTCGCCGTCCAATTAACTGTTTCTCTTTCTGATTTAGCGAGCGTTGAGCATCGTCATATCGATCCGATTTAAATTGGCGACGCCACCAGAGCCAAGTTGTTAATAGTACAAAGCTGGCAAACGCCATCCACTGCAACTGCCATCCCATTGGGATGAGCAGCATAATCAGACCAACCAAAAGAGCAGATAGGCCAAGCCATAAGAAGTAGCCTGCCGTTCCTAACAGTTCAACGGCTAATAAGGCCAGCCCTAAGGCTAACCAATGCCAGTAATTAAATTGAGCGAGCCATTCAATCAAGCGTTATCCCTTTTTATCTGCTGAATGTTTGAACATTTCTGCGACCCCTGCAATAGATCCCATCAAGCCGGTTGCTTCCAGTGGCAGCATAATGATTTTGCTGTTTTCTGCTTGGCCAATAGATTTTAAAGCGTCGGTATAGCCTTGAGCAATAAAATAGTTAACGGCTTGCATATCCCCTTTAGCAATGGCTTCAGAAACCATGCTAGTGGCCTTAGCTTCCGCTTCTGCGGCGCGTTCACGAGCCTCTGCTTGTAAAATTGCTGCTTGCTTATCACCTTCGGCTTTAAGGATCTCGGACTGTTTTTGGCCTTCGGCGCGTAAAATTTGTGCTTGGCGAACCCCTTCCGCCTCCAAGACTTCTGCGCGTTTATTCCGCTCGGCTTTCATCTGTGCATTCATCGCAGCCGTCAGATCGGCAGGAGGTTGAACGTCTTTGATTTCAATACGAGTAATTTTTACGCCCCAAGGACTGGTTGCTTGGTCAAGGATGGTTAGTAATTTTGTGTTGATCATATCCCGTTGACTGAGCATTTCATCCAGCTCCATTGAGCCAAGCACTGTACGCATATTGGTTAATGTCAGGTTACGAATGGCGTGCTCTAAATCCGTTACTTCATAAGCGGCTTTGGCTGCATCAATAACCTGAACAAAACAGACGGCATCGATGACGACGCTGGCGTTGTCTTTGCTGATCACTTCTTGCGCTGGAATATCAAGCACTCGTTCCATCATATTGATACGGCTTCCAACTTTATCAACAAATGGAACAATGATGTTTAAGCCAGGGCGGAGTGTGTGGGTGTAACGACCGAAACGTTCTACCGTCCAGTTATTACCTTGAGTGACGGTTTTTACTGCCGACATAATAAATACAATGGCGACGAAGACAAACACGCCGATTGTAATCAATGAATCAATAGCCATGACGTTCCCTTTGAGTAATAGACCTTATGACAACGCTTTACGTTGTTTAGGTACCAATAAAAAATCCAAAAATCATTGTGTATCAGAATGCCTGAATAGGCAATCATCAGCATGAAAAACTGAGGGCTAATGAGAATTTATCGTTGAATAATGACAGGGGATAAATTGAGGGGTAATACACAGGACAAAAGAGAGAAACCACATCACTAATTCAACGCTACCTTTTAGCTAAGATAGCGTTGTGAGTCAGTTGGAGATTAATAGAGCTGAGAGTAAAGTTGTCGGCGATAACGGGCGGCGATGGGATTCCCCTGACCTAATGCGCTTAAAATATCCATAAACGTTTTTTTCATTTCGCCATCTAATAGCGTTAGATCATCTTTTAGAAAGCGCCAGAGTAGTTCAAGAGCCTCTTCATCTCGTTGTACTTGATGGTACTGAGAGGCTAATTCATTAGCCATCGTCGCGTTGTTACTATTTTGCGCTAACGCCGCTTCTAATTCTTTTATGGCTGGGCTTTCTGCTGCTTGTTCATACAATTCAATTTGTGCTAATAAACGTTTGTAATCGCTTTGCTGATATTGCAACGGAATGTTATCCAACAGCGTTTTTGCTTCGGAAAAACGACGAGTAGCAATAAAACAGTCTGCTAATGCGAGTTTAACCTCACCTTGATTTTTCCATGTTTCACTGAGTTCAAGGAGTAACGGTAACGCCTGAGTATAGTCTTGCTGTTTAACGAGTTGTAATGCCGTTTGAACGGTACGCTCTTCTTGGCTAGGTAAGTGTTTATCGAGCATATCGATGATGGCACTGAGTGGTTGCGGCCCACCTAATCCATCCACCGGCTGACCATTAATAAATAATGCAATGGTTGGTAATGCCTGAATACCAAACTGAGCAGCGAGAGCTTGCTCTTGTTGACAATTTAACGTCGCTAATTGAAAGGCACCCGCGTATTGCTGAGCGAGTTGTTGCAATTCAGGAAGTAGTTGAGCACTTTCATCACTGATGGGGGCCCAAAAGTAAAACAGCACGGGTTGCTGAGCCGAGTTGGCCAATATTTCCTGAAAATTGTGTTGAGACACATCACTATGATGAATTGGGTGCATGATCATTCCTTATTGCATTGAGGCATTGTTACACAAATGGGGGATAAAAAAGCAAAACTCAAGGCTGATTGATGACTTGAAAGAGAAAGTGTTTTCACTCACGCATAAAAAAACCACCGAAGTGGTTTTTCCGTCAAGCAAACAAAGGTGCTAAAAAAGGATCAGCAGTGCCAAAACAATCGTGACACCGAGCCAATTCCATTGATTTAATGTCATTTGGGTCATACTCAATGCCTTCCTTGGATGATAGCAGCAGAGGGTATCAGCCTATCACCTAGGATATATTTAGAAGAATAAACCCTTCCTACTTGAAGCAACAGCGGTGTTGGCTACGTTCGTTCACCCCAATCATAGAGTCTATCTATGCACATGGGGACTCACTCACTTGCCGCCTACCTGCAACTCCAAGTTGTTTGGGTATACTCAGTGTTTGGTGTTGTACCATGATTGATATCTTATTTCGTGATATCACCTGAGCATGATCAGTATGGCAAACCAATATGACGAATCAATGACAGCTAAGCCGCTTTGCTGAGTAATTTATCTAATACTCGCCCAGGTAAGAGTCTTTTCAAGAGTGCAAACACTTTCGTTGGTACGGTCACTCGGTAGCGAAGCTTGGGGTGTTTGGCTTCTAAAGCATGCAATATCGGCGCTAAACACGCTTCAGCAGGCAGAGCAAAAGGATGGTTTGATTGTGCATTTTCCAAGCGGGCTAACTGAGTCTGATAAGCTTGGTGGTGAAGAGAATGTTCAATATTGATCCAGCGTTTAAAGGCGGTTAATGCATTAGCTCGAAACTCAGTGTTAATCGGTCCTGGTTCAAGCAAACTAATATGAATATTGCTCGCTTGGAGCTCTAAACGCAACGTATCTGTCCATCCTTCAATCGCAAATTTAGACGCATTGTAAGCGCCACGATACTTCATCGCAGCAAAGCCTAAAATGGAGCTATTTTGAATGATTCGTCCATGCCCTTGTTGACGAAAGTGCGGAAGCAATAAGGTTGTTAATGTATGCCAGCCAAAAAAATTGGTTTCAAATTGAGCGCGTAATGCCGCAGTTGATAGGTCTTCTAGCGCGCCAGGTTGCCCATAAGCGCCATTATTGAATAGAGCGTAAAGTTGATGATTTGAAAGCTCGAGAGCTGCTTTTACTCCCTGATGAATACTCTGTTCATCGCTGAGATCCAACTGAATACAAGTAACCCCTTCTTGCTGTAAGCGCTTGACATCATCGATGTGCCGGCAAGAAGCAATGACATGATAGCCACGTTGTTTCAGCGCTAGAGCCGCCATATAGCCAATACCTGTTGAGCAACCTGTGATGAGGATCGAGCGAGTCATAATGAATCCAATTAATGGTGATGTGATAATAGCTGTTTTAACGCCGGTTCAAGTCGTGGAAAATTAAATTTAAAGCCTAACTCTGTCAATTTCTTTGGTTTCGCACGCAAGCTATCAAACAGTAATTCGCTCGCCTCACCAAGCAGCAGTTTGATCGCCCATCGTGGGGTGGTTAATAAATGAGGCTTTCGGAGGCTCGCGGCGAGAGTTTGACTAAAGACCGCATTGGTAACGGGGTGTGGAGCACACATATTGAAAGCGCCTTGAGCATGTTCGGTTTCCAACAGAAAAATGATTGCCCGTACCATATCACTAATATGGACCCATGGCATATACTGGGTACCACGGCCAATCGGCCCACCTAATCCTAGGCGATAGGGAGGGAGCATTTTCTTTAATGCACCGCCTTCAGGCGATAAGACGATTCCTGTTCGCATCAAGCAAACTCGCGTTCTGGATGATTGGGCGCGCATCGCTGTTTGTTCCCAAACGGCACAGATGTGATGAGAAAATTGTTGGCTTTGCACTTGCAAACTTTCGTCGAAGGGATGTTCGTGTTGATCGCCATAATACCCCACTGCAGAGCCACTAAGAAAAAGAGTTGGTGGAGTGGTACTCGCATGGATCAATTCAACCAACTGCTCGGTTAACTGCCAACGACTTTGGCAAATACGCTGTTTTTGTTTGTCTGTCCAGCGTTTATCGGCGATGGGTTCTCCTGCTAAATTAATTACCGCATCGAAGCGATTAAGATCATGCAATTGATTAATATCACTAATGAACGAAATCTTAGTGTTAGCGTGGGCAAGTTTGCGCTGTGCCTTAGCGATATCTCGTGTGAGGATGACGATATCGTGAGTGATTAATTGTTTGATCAGCTCACGACCAATTAAACCAGTGGCACCAGTGATAAAAATGTTCATTTTGCCTCCTTGCATGGGTAATGTATTAAGCAAACAAACGCTTAATCAGCTTATGTGTATCTCTCTTGGTGTTCAAGCTTTTCTCTCGTCTGTGGTCATTCCGTGGAGGAAGTGTCACTCTCAATACAAAGATTGACGAAGATGACGTAGGTTATGAAAAAACGTACAATAAAATTCTTTACACACTCAATAGGCCGTCACCATTGACGAGTCGACATTGACAGAGGATGTTATGTTTGTCGCTATGGACGACCGGATTTGAGAGAGGGGAGAGATAATGAAACTGTTCTTTGCTTCAGACTTACATGGTGCTTTGCCTGCAGCCGAAAAAATGTTACAGCAATTTACCCAGTCTGGAGCGAATACGCTGATTTTATTGGGTGATTTATTAAATCACGGTCCGAGAAACCCTATTCCTGAAGGGTATAACCCTCCCGCGGTAGCCGAAAAATTAAATGACTACGCTAAACAAATTATTGCGGTGCGGGGGAATTGCGATAGCGAAGTGGATCAAATGTTATTGGATTTTCCAATCATGAGTGACTTTGCGTGGGTATTATTGCCCTCAGGACAGCGATTGTTTCTTACTCATGGCCATCTCTATGATGAGCAGACTCTGCCGCCTTTATCGATAGGTGACATTGTTGTTCATGGTCATACTCATCTTGTACGAGCAGAGCGATGCGGTAATCATTTTGTATTAAACCCTGGTTCGGTGACGTTTCCCCGATCTCAGGCCGTCGCCAGTTTTGCTGTCTTAGACGGCTTTTGTTTCACTGTCTATGGCTTTGAGGGAGAAACCTTAGCATCGCTTGATCTTTCACAATAATATTTTTTCTAAGTCATGTTGAGCGCTATTCGTTAGCGGTCAATATGACCGAGATCGCGTTGTGGATCGATAATGTCTCGTACCCGTTGTTTCAATATTTTGGCTTCTGGGAAGCCATTATCCCTTTTTCGTTCCCAAATTGAGTGTTGGTTGCAAAAGATCTCAAAACGTCCACCGGTATCGGGATGTAAAGAGACCATGTCAATCTCTTCACTGAATGTCTGCAAGAGCTCTTGGCTTAGCCAAGACGCTCTCAACATCCACTGGCATTGCCGGCAATAATAAATATCAATGTTTACTTTGTTCATAGGCAACTAATGGGCAACTCATGATGTAGAAGTGGTGACTATCCATTACCAAACAGTACTGTTGAACCATGGCTCAAGCTAGTGAGTAGTAAGGTTTTCTTATTAATGATATCAATCCTTCGGCTCTGTTGAGCGTCCATCTTAAACAGTTGAGTGATTAACTGTAGTTGCTTAGGCGTAAAATCTTTACTGTAAGACGATGAGATATCTTTAAATTCCGTCGGTGATACGAGAAGGTAGTTATCACTGATGCTCCACTCCCCAGACTCAGAAATATTAATGATATTATCCGGTCGGTCGGTTGATGAAGGTTCAATAGAATATAATTTGACTCTTGAAACCCGCAGGTAAGTGCCATTTGGCAGATATTTTACGTTTGAAGAGACGTCAACACGATGCAGAGGTCCGACCGCGTCATTAGGTTGAGTGGTTTCGATTAAGGTCACCATTTTTGATTGCCACTCACGTGACATCAACACATTGTCTAACTTCGTTTCATTCGTCCAATAGATCCAACTACTGACAACCGTTGAGATAAGCAATAAAAATGCAGAGATTTGTTTGGTCATCGTTGTTCCTTACTGGCACACTTTATCGGTGTCATCTGGGTTAGCAAAGATCCGCAAAGTAATATTTTCCCCAGAAAATTGAGGTAAGTGAATATAGTTCAGGATCAGTTGACCATTATCACCACCCGTCGCGATCACTTCTTTTAGGATCATATCATCAGAGCGCATCGAGTGATGCTTTTTGATGCACGATTTGATTAAAGGTAGCCATGTGCTCAGGTCTGGGTGATTGATGGGCGCGCTGATCACAACATCATTGACCACGGCCAGTTGACGAAATTGTGAAGAAGACGGTGAACTAAAAAACAGCACCATGATCGGTAATAAGATGGCACACACTAACATCACCAATGAGCGAAGATCCGATAAGCGTTTCGCAGAAACCGCATCTTTGGTGCTCATGAATGTATTGTTAGATTTGCCTGTGAGATCAGTATGCCTCTCTCCTGAAAAGGCGCTCTCGTCTTGGTTAGTGGCGCTATTTTCTAACGCGATCTCTGGCTCAGCAATGACCGGTTCGGGCGGAACAATTGGCTCAACGCTAGCAATAAACTGATAACCACGTTTGGGCACCGTTTTAATGAACAACGGGAGTTTTGTTGAGTCCTTAAGCATTTTTCTTAGCGTAGAAATTGCTTGAGTCAAGCTGGAATCATCGACTTCAAAGCCTTGTTCTCGCCATACATAATTATGTAAGTCATCACGAGAAATAATTTGGTTAGGATGTTGAACAAACATAGAGAGAATACGACTCTCATTGCTGCCGAGACGCGTCTCTTCTTCTCCGGTTTGATCGACCAATAAGTTTGATGTCGAGTCAAAAATAAACCGATTGGCAAGAATGAATTTGCTAGCTAAATTGCTCATTGAGTTCTTCTTTTTAATGGTTGTTACTCAAAATGGCCAAGTTCTGTCGCGCTTGGGGTTTTACTGCCCTAGTTTGGTGTTATTCGATCATATTTGTCGTCAGCAACACGCTCATCATCGATGAAACAACAATCTTTTACTGTTGTTTATCACTGCGAACTCATCGTGCTAACCGTTTTGAGTGGTATCAATGACAGACTTTTTTCATTAACCTGATCAAAATTTTTAAGGGTGAAACCTAAAACCAGTAGAGAATAATCAAAAAAAATCCAAAAAACAGTGTTTTTATGTTTTTTGACCTTGAATTTACATTGCCAAGCCACATGTTAATAGCAAATCTATGTTCTTCCTACCCATTTTAGTGTGATGGATAGGGTTTGATATGATGTTACGGAGCTAAAATGAGCGAGACGACAACCAACAACAAAGAAACACGTGGTTTTCAATCTGAAGTAAAGCAATTGCTTCATTTGATGATTCATTCTTTATACTCCAACAAAGAGATCTTCCTACGCGAGTTGATTTCTAACGCCTCTGATGCGGCCGATAAACTGCGTTTCCAAGCGTTATCCAACCCTGATTGGTATCAAGGTGATGCAGAATTAGGCGTCAAACTGTCGTTTGATGCTAAAGCCAATACGTTGACCATTTCAGACAACGGTATCGGTATGAGTCGTGAAGATGTGATTGAGCATTTGGGTACTATTGCGAAATCAGGCACGGCAGAGTTCTTCTCTAAACTTTCTCAAGAGCAGTCTAAAGACTCACAATTAATCGGCCAGTTTGGTGTTGGTTTCTACTCTGCGTTTATCGTCGCTGATGCAGTGACAGTGCGGACTCGCGCAGCAGGATTGGCGGCTGATCAAGCGGTACAATGGCACTCACAAGGAGAAGGTGAGTATACGGTTGAAACGATAGAGAAAGCTTCTCGTGGTACCGATATTGTTTTGCACATGCGTGACGAGGGGAAAGAGTTCTTATCTGAGTGGCGTTTACGAGAAATTATCTCTAAATACTCTGATCATATTGGCATTCCAGTTTACATTCAAACGTCGGTACGTGATGAGGAAGGGAAAGAGACGGGAGAAGTTAAGTGGGAACAAATTAACAAGGCTCAAGCCCTATGGACTCGCTCTAAATCTGACGTCAGTGATGAGGAGTATCAAGAGTTTTACAAGCATGTCTCCCATGATTTTGCCGACCCGTTGACTTGGAGCCATAACAAAGTTGAAGGGAAAAACGATTATACCAGCTTACTGTATATTCCGGCTAAAGCACCTTGGGATATGTACAATCGTGACCACAAACATGGCTTAAAACTGTACGTACAACGTGTCTTTATCATGGATGATGCTGAGCAGTTCATGCCATCTTACCTGCGTTTTGTTCGTGGATTAATCGACTCCAACGATTTACCGCTCAACGTCTCGCGAGAAATCTTGCAAGATAATAAAGTCACTCAATCGTTACGTAACGCTTGTACCAAGCGTGTGTTGACCATGCTTGAGCGTCTTGCCACCAACGACAGTGATAAGTACCAAACGTTTTGGAAAGAGTTTGGTCTCGTGATGAAAGAGGGGCCTGCTGAGGATTTTGCTAATCGTGAAAAAATCGCGGGATTATTGCGTTTCGCTTCAACTCATGAAGAGTCTGCACAACAGAACGTGAGCTTAGCAGCGTATGTTGAGCGAATGAAAGAAGGTCAAGAGGTGATTTACTACTTGACGGCGGATAGCTATCTGGCAGCGAAAAACAGCCCTCACTTGGAGCAATTCAAGGCAAAAGGCATTGAAGTTATTCTGATGTACGATCGAATTGATGAGTGGTTGATGAACTACTTAACCGAATTTGATGGTAAATCTTTCCAATCTATTACCAAAGCTGGTTTGGATTTGAGTAAGTTTGACGATGAAGCTGAGAAAGAGAAACACAAAGAAACGGAGCAAGAGTTTCAAACGGTAGTTGAGCGTATCAAAACTTACTTAGGTTCAAGAGTGAAAGACGTTCGTACTACCTTTAAGCTTGCTTCAACGCCTGCTGTCGTGGTGACTGATGATGGCGAAATGGGTACGCAAATGGCTAAATTATTAGCCGCTGCGGGTCAAGCCGTACCGGAAGTGAAGTATATTTTTGAGATCAACCCAGAGCATAGCATGGTCAAACGCATGGCTGATGAAGCCGATGAGCAAGCGTTTGGTCAATGGGTGGAAGTCTTATTAGGCCAAGCGATGCTGGCTGAGCGCGGAGCAATGGAAGATCCGACTCAGTATGTTAAAGCGGTCAATGAGTTATTAACTCACGCATAATCCTATTTTTTACACGATAAAACCAAACTCGCCATCGTGCGAGTTTGGTTTTTATGAGGCTGTCTGCTTCAGCCAGTATTCAGGGCGATACATTTATTCTGTTCGTACTATGAAGTGGCGTGATTCTTTAGTCTTACTCTGCTCTTTTTGGTGGATTTTATGTTAGAATCACTCGCTTAAATGATTTGGCCATCTTGTGTGGTCTCATACTTTTATGACCAGTTTTTATCTTATTATACCGAAACTTACCGTCTCTCAATTCCGTTAGGCTGTGAGCTTCGGTATATACCCAAACGACTTGAAGTTGCAGGTAGGCGGCAAGTGAGTGAATTACCATGAGCATAGGCAAACGATGTGATTGGGGTAACGAACGTAGCCAACACCGCTACAGCTTTAAGTAGAAAGGGTATAACACAATTTTCAAAAGAGGATTAAACATGCGCATCATTCTTCTCGGCGCTCCGGGTGCAGGTAAAGGCACACAGGCTCAATTCATCATGGAAAAATATGGTATTCCACAAATTTCTACTGGTGATATGCTACGTGCTGCTATCAAAGCGGGCACTGAGCTTGGTAAAAAAGCGAAATCAGTGATTGACGCTGGTCAGCTTGTTTCTGATGACATTATTCTAGGTCTGATTAAAGAGCGTATCGCTCAAGCTGATTGTGAAAAAGGTTTTTTACTGGATGGTTTTCCTCGCACAATTCCGCAAGCTGATGGTCTTAAAGCGATGGGAATAAACGTGGATTATGTGATTGAATTTGATGTTGCTGATGACGTGATTGTTGAGCGTATGGCTGGTCGTCGAGCACATCTTCCTTCTGGTCGTACTTATCATGCTATCTATAATCCACCTAAAGTCGCTGGTAAAGATGATGTTACAGGTGAAGATTTAGTAGTGCGTGATGATGATAAAGAAGAGACAGTACGTGCTCGCCTAAGTGTTTATCATGACCAAACAGCACCTTTGATCGAATACTACGGCAAAGAAGCGGCGGCTGGACATACTCAATATTTAAAATTTGATGGTACCAAGCAAGTTGCTGAAGTTAGTGCTGATATTGAAAAAGCGTTGGCATAATGTCACCTAGTTTTCAATTTGTTTAGGTTAACTAACGCATTGATCATAAAAGCGACCTTGACGGTCGCTTTTTTTAAACTTTTTGGTTGTTGTGACGTACTTACTATTCTCTGTGGACTGAATCAATGGAAGTTATGCAAACGAAAAAAAAACTTGGTGTATTGCTGGCTAATTTAGGCACGCCAGATGAACCGACGCCTAAAGCCGTCAAACGATTTTTAAGTCAGTTTTTACATGATCATCGTGTGGTTGATTTGACGCGTTGGATATGGTGTCCGCTGCTCCATGGTGTCATTTTACCGTTACGCTCTCCTCGAGTCGCTAAGTTGTATCAATCGGTTTGGATGGATGAGGGCTCGCCGTTATTGGTTTATTCAAAGCGGCAACAAGAGAAACTTCAACAGCGCCTTGATTATCCGGTTGAACTAGGAATGACGTATGGAAACCCAAGTTTACTGAGTGGTGTGCAAGCGTTACGAGATCAAGGCGTTGAAAAAATAATAGTGTTACCGCTTTATCCACAATATTCAGCAACTACGACAGCAGCGGTGTTTGATGGTTTAGCCAAAGCAATCAAAACGCAAAGGGTTATACCGGAAATCGATTTTATTACCGATTATCATGATCATCCGTTATACATTCGTGCTTTAGCGGACAAAGTTCGCAGTTCGTGGAGTGAAAAAGGGCAAGGTGATGTATTGATTTGTTCTTATCATGGCATACCTAAACGTTATGCTGATAATGGCGATATTTACCCTCAACACTGTCAACAAACGACCCATTTACTCGCACAAGAATTAGGTTTGAGTGATCAACAGGTCATGATGACTTACCAATCGCAGTTCGGTAAAGAAGAGTGGTTACAGCCCTACACCGATAAAACTATGCAGGCTTTACCTTCGCAGGGGATGAAAAAGATCGATATTCTTTGCCCCGCATTTTCGGTTGATTGCTTAGAAACGTTGGAAGAAATTAGCGAAGAGAATAAACATCTTTTTCTTGAGGCTGGAGGTGAAGCTTTTAACTATATTGCTTGCCTTAATGATTCTGATCTGCACATTGAGATGATGGTTGATTTAATCCAGGCTCGTTATTAGGGCCGTTGTCTTACTGTGATAATGTTTCCGCTGGTGGTTAACAATGCAACCAAAGCTGTGCTGCTGTTGGCTCCAAAAAAACGTTAATGCTGCAGCAAATAATAAAAAAGCCAAACGGTGATGTTTGGCTTTTTTAAATGAAGGTGACCTCTACAGCAAAGAGAGGCCGTATCGATTAACCGATTTATGCTTCAACGGGAGTTAGTGTTTCAATCTCGGTAGTGCTTTGACAAATTTTGCTCAGCATTGGCGCGATTAAAAAGGTTAAGATAGTGATACCTGCAGTGACATAACCAATTTTTCCAAACACGTCACCGTAAATAGCCAGTGATTCTTGCGCTGTGGTAATGTGCTCAGGGACAGAGGTTAAGCTAGCTACCCATCCTGCTGCAACAGCTGCTGCAGCTGAGGTTAAAAACCACATACCCATAGCAAAACCCATCATACGTTGTGGGACTAGTTGTGCCACCATCGCTAAGCCAAGTCCTGATACCAATAATTCACCGATCGACTGGAATAGATAGCTCATGACTAACCAGTTTGAACTGATGATCCCTTGGGTATTCGCAAAACTTGTCGACCAAGAAAGTACCAAGAAAGAAAGCGCGCATAATCCCATGCCAATGGCAAATTTAAACGGCATCGCTAAACGCTCACCTAACTTACCGTATAACATCGCCAGTATCGGACTTGCTAGCATGATCCAGAATGGGTTAAGTGCTTGGAACTGTTCTGGTTCAACTTGGAAACCGAATAGGCTTGGGTTAACGTTATGAATAGCAAAAAAGTTTAATGAAGTCGGCATCTGGAAGTAGAGCACGAAAAAAACCACGCCTTGCAGCATAAGAGCAAAGGCGACGAGCATTTTTTTACGTTCTAAACCAGTCATTGAAAAAGTTTCTTTAAAATAGCAACCCAGAATGGTTAAGCCGGCTATGACCAAAATCATATGAGCTAAGAACAGGTTTTGTAAGAGATAACTAGAAATAAAGCTAGCGAGTACAGAGCCTAGGATAACCACCATTAATGAACGACGATTGACGGGTTTGAGATCGGCAGGTGAACCAACTTTTTTGAGCATTTTTAAGCACATCATAAAGTTGACTACCGTGATCGCTAGGCCAATTGCACTAACACCAAATGCCATACCATATCCCGCACGTTCAGCGACTATCGGGGTGATGATCATCGAAAAGAACGAGCCAAGGTTGATGGCCATATAGTACATCGTAAAGGCACCATCGAGTCGAGGATCGTTATCGGCATAAACCTTGGAGAGCAAACTTGATGGATTGGCTTTAAATAAACCATTACCAACAGTGATGAATCCCATCGCAATATAAATCAGCGTTGGTCCTCCCCAATGGCCATCCGTTGTCGATAAACCTAATAACAGATAACCGACCATTAAGATGATTGCACCAAGCGTGATTGCACGCTTTGTACCAATAATCTTATCGCCAATCCAGCCACCAGCGGCAACAAATCCATAAACTAAAGCAGAGAATGCACCAAATAGAACAAATGAAGTTGACTCACTCATACCTAAGATTTTGACCATATATACCGTCAAAATCGCTTGCATTCCGTAGAAGCCAAATCGCTCCCAAAACTCAATTGAAAAAATCAAATAAAATGATTTAGGTTGCTTGAATATATTCAAGTCAGACATACCGCTCTTCCTGTAAGTGCCTCTCTGTTTGTTTTACCCCTCTTACAGATCGTTATGGTTAACCCTATCTGTAAGGGGGGGAACGCAGAGATTATTAATGTAATTATTGTTATTCCCGAATAGCGACGGAAGCTTGTATGCCCTTTCTACTTGACGCTGCAGCGGTGTTGGTTACGTTCGTTCACCCAATCACATCGTTTGGCTATGCTCATGGAGATAAACTCACTTGCCGTCTATCTGCAACTCCAAGTCGTTTGGGTATAGCAACGGAAGTCACTATCGAACCTCAGTTGTTGACGTTAAACATCCAGTCGTTTGGGTTATAAATTTAGTAATAATTTGTTTCGTTGACCGATACGTATACCGCTAAGCGTATAGTGCTGCAAGACACGAAATGAAAACAAAGAAATCGCTAAAAATGTAATGTTTTGAAAAATAAAATATTTCTAATTTTTTTAACTCTTGATATTGAGTGAAAACTAAGTTTTCATATTTGGTTACATTTTGGGCGTGGATGGATTGTGGGAGTAATTATTGCTGTTGTTTGTTGTTAAGCCGCGCTGAGTAAACGATTATCTGCATAAAGTGACGGGATGGCATCTAATCAATACCAGCTTCGAGCCCTATTAATGATCGGAGGGTTTATCCTCTTCCCACTTCAAGTAGTTTAGGTATACTTTCGCTATTGCCCGATACATAAGTGGCGTAAATAAAAGCATAATAAGAAGGTTGGCTAAGATTATGAAAGGTTGGTATCTGCTTTATTGTAAGCGAGGTGAACAAGCAAGGGCAAAGAGCCATCTTGAAAATCAAGGGGTTGAATGTTTTTATCCGCAAATGGAAGTTGAGAAAATTCTTCGCGGTAAAAGAAAAAAAGTACAAGAGCCCGTTTTCCCGTCTTATATTTTCGTGTGTTTTGATTATAAGCAAGGACCAACGTTTACGACGGTCCGTTCAACACGTGGTGTTGTCGATTTTGTTCGTTTTGGCCCTGAACCTAAAGAATTATCGGAAGCATTAGTCACTGAACTAAAAAAACTGGAATATCTACCCGATCACGAGCAACTGGGGTTACCTGCGGTAGGGCAAGAGATAGAAGTCAAAGGCGGTCAGTTTTGTGGTATTCGGGCTTTATATCAAGAACCTGATGGCGACGCGCGTTCTATGATGTTGGTGCAGATGATCAATCAGCCGGTGGTGATCAGTATTGATAATAAAGATTTGGATCTTAAGCATTGCTTAGACAATTGAGCTTGCGTCGTCGAGAACGTTTGATGATTAAGTAGAAAAACTCAAGGCGCCATAGAGGCGCCTTGATTATTTATATCGAACGTTATTAATAAGCTTCATTATGTACGGCTTTCACGGCTCGACCTGAAGGGTCAATGCAGTTTTTGAAAGACTCATCCCATTCTACAGCTTTGGCGGATGAGCAGGCGACGGATGGGCCACCAGGTACGCAGCGTGCAGCAGACTCTAATGGGAACAGCTCTTCAAAGATTTCTCGATACACATAGCCTTCTTTGGTTGTTGGCGTATTGTACGGGAAGCGGAATTTAGCCGTTGCCATCTGTTGATCGCTGATTTTCGCTTCTGCGGTTGATTTCAGGGTGTCTATCCAGTTATAGCCGACGCCATCGGAAAATTGCTCTTTTTGACGCCAAGCAATGGAATCCGGTAAATAGTCTTGAAAGCATTCGCGTAAGATGTGTTTTTCCATCTTACCATTACCACACATTTTGTCGGCAGGGTTGAGACGCATCGCGACATCAATAAACTCTTTATCCAAGAACGGTACTCGTCCTTCAACGCCCCACGCCGCGAGTGATTTATTCGCTCGAGCACAATCAAATAGGTTTAATGCGAGCAGCTTACGGACGGTTTCTTCATGAAACTCTTGCGCATTCGGCGCTTTATGAAAGTAAAGATACCCGCCAAATATTTCGTCAGCGCCTTCACCCGATAGGACCATTTTTATGCCCATCGCTTTAATTTTTCGTCCGAGTAAAAACATCGGTGTTGAAGCGCGAATGGTCGTCACATCATAAGTTTCGATGTGATAAATCACATCGCGAATGGCATCCAGCCCTTCTTGAATGGTATAGGTCATTTCATGATGTATTGTGCCGATTTTTTCAGCCACTTCACGAGCGGCTTTTAAATCAGGTGCGCCTTCTAGACCAATGGCAAACGAGTGCAGTTGAGGCCACCACGCAGCCGATTGTTCATCATCTTCAATGCGCATCGCGGCGTAACGCTTGGCAATGGCTGAGGTGATAGAAGAATCTAACCCGCCAGATAATAATACGCCATAAGGTACATCGGTCATTAACTGGCGTTTGACCGCCGCTTCTAACGCTTCCGTGAGTTCTTCTTTACTCGATAAGTTATCTTTTACAGCATCATATTCAGTCCAATCGCGTAGGTAATAGCGGTAAGGTTCTGGATCGGTTGAACTAAAGTAACTGCCAGGAGGGAATTCACTGATCGACTTACAAACCGGCACTAATGCTTTCATTTCTGAGGCGACATAGTAGTTGCCATGCTCATCGTGACCTTGATAGAGCGGGATGATGCCAATATGGTCGCGGCCAATTAGGAATTGATCTTTTTCTTGGTCATAAAGAGCAAAAGCAAAGATACCATTCAGCTCTTCGAGTAACTCCGCGCCTTTATCTTGGTAGAGGGCCAAAATAACTTCACAATCGGAATCGGTTTGAAAGTCGTATGTATCTTGATAGCGGGCACGAATTTCTTTGTGGTTATAAATTTCACCATTAACGGCCAAGATAAGTTTTTTATCAGGGCTGTAGAGCGGTTGAGCACCGCTGTTGAGACCGACAATCGCTAAGCGCTCATGGGCAAGAATAGCGCGCTCAGAGGTGTAAATACCAGACCAGTCGGGACCACGATGACGTAGTTTTTTAGACATTTCTAAGGCAATTGTCCGTAATGCACTGGCGTCGCTTTTGATGTCTAAGATACCAAAGATAGAACACATACCGCTTCCTTAATTAGATGATGTTTAATCAGATGACTTTAATCTGCCATTTTGGTTAAAAAAGGCAACACTTCTTTGTTTAAATAATTAATCATTGCTTGTTATAGTGAATTTTATCTAATTTAAATTGCTTTTCAGTGAATGAGTTCTAATCCGCGTCTAATAAATCAGCAATTAAGGTGTGAGAAAGGATAACTAGAAAGGCGATATCCCCAATCGTGTTAATGACAACGTTCATGGGGAGAGAAAGGGAATCGCTGATCTGACTGGATTAATGTGGCGAGTTGAGCACGACAACGAGGCTCAATAGACCTTAGTCTTCGAGCAATTTCTGGAGCAAAACGCCATTAAGCATGGCTCGTTTAATCATAGCAAAAGCCCCAATCGTGGGTCGCTTGTCGATCGTTGATGCCACAATAGGTAACTGACGATGAAAAGCCTGTAACGACTGATTTTCAATATTGCGTAGAATAGCCGGAAAAATAACCTCTTGCGCCGCAGTAATATCACCCGCGATGATGACTTTCTGAGGGTTAAATAAGTTAATCGTCATGGCTATTGCTTTACCAAGTTGATTACCGACTTGCACTAGGGCTTGCTTCGCTAGCTCATCATCTTGCAAAGCGTGTTGACAGATATCGTCAATGGTTACTTTAGGCAGATCAGACAAACTTGATTTGTAACCTTGAGCAAGCCGTTTCTTGACACGAGCGACGATGGCTGGATTGCTGGCGACGGTTTCTAAGCAACCGAAATTTCCACATTGACACTGCTCACCAAGAGGATCGATTTGAATATGACCGATTTCGCCAACGTTGCGGTTAGTTCCTAGAAAAACGTGTCCATTGACAATGATTCCAGCTCCTGTTCCACGATGCACGCTGACTAAAATAGAATCTTGACAGTCTTGGCTCGCGCCAAAGTAGTGTTCTGCCAGCGCCATGCCACGCACATCATTACCGACAAAACACTCGACATGAAAGTGGTCTCGAATAATATCGCCAAGCCCAAGCGCATCAATTTCAATATTGGGCATATATTCAACAACCCCAAGCTCAGGGTTAACGAGACCGGGTAAGGCAATACCAATCGCAATTAATTGTTTAATATTACTTTGTTGTTGAGCAAGAAAGGCTTTTAAATGATGAATTAACCCTTCGATTAGCTGAGGTTGATGAGCGTAATGAAACTCATAGGAAGAGCAAGCCAGTTCTTGGCCTCCCAAATTATACAGGCCCAACTGAATATAATCGCGACCTAATCTGACGGCGATAGAATGAAATGGTTCGACTTCCGTGGTTAAAGAGATCGCACGTCGTCCACCGGTCGAGGCTTGCTGTGCGACTTCTTTAATCAACCCTCTTTCTAGGAGTTGGCGGGTTATTTTTGTCACACTTGCTGGCGCAAGTTGACTGACATCGGCAACTTGGATGCGCGAAATTGGCCCCTGTTGGTCGATTAAGCGATAAACAGCTGCGCTATTGAGCTGCTTAACGAGATCTACATTACCTATTTGTCCGCCATTCATGATTACTTTTGCTCGTATTGTCCATTCACTACTGTCGCTTTTACATTGAAGTCGCGGTCAAAAATGGTCAGGTTAGCAATATAGCCTGGTTTAATGCGACCTAACGTCTTATCAACACCGATGGCTTTCGCTGGGTATAAGCTGGCCATTCGCAATGCTTCATCTAAAGCGATTCCGACATGCTCAACCGTATTTTGGACTGCTTCAATCATCGTTAAGGCTGAGCCGCCAAGTGTACCGTGTTCATCAACACACTTGCCGTCTCGGTAATATACTTTCTTACCGACAAAAATAAAGTAATCCATTTCAGCGCCTGCAGGAGCTGTGGCATCGGTCACTAATACGAGCTTATCGCCTTTTATTTTGTGAGCAATACGGATGTTAGCGTAATCAACATGAAAACCATCAGCGATGACTCCCGTATAGACTTCGGGTGTGTCATAAATGGCACCAACAACGCCGGGTTCACGACCAGCCATCGGTGTCATTGCATTGAAAAGATGGGTTGCGAAAGAGATTCCTGCAGCAAAGCTTTTACGAGCTTCTGCATAAGTGGCATTGCTGTGGCCGATAGAAACAATAATGCCCGCGTCAACGAGTTGCTCAATATGTCGCAAGTCATTATTTTCTGGTGCTAAGGTGACTTTAGTTACGACATCGTTATTTTGACAAATGAAGTCAATCATCGCTTGATCTGACTGACGAATGAAATCAACACTATGAATGCCTTTTTTCATTACATTCAAGTAAGGCCCTTCTAAATGCAGACCGAGAGATTGATGTGGGTATTTTTTTTGGTACTCACGTTGTGCGCTGATGGCTTGTTGAATATCGTGATCTGACGAAGTAATCAATGTCGGGAGAAAACTAGTACAACCGGATTTTAAGTTCGCCTGATGCATCACTTGGATGGTATCTGCTGAGATTTGATCATTAAACATCACGCCACCACAGCCATTGAGTTGCAAATCAATAAATCCAGGACAGAGATTGGCACCATTGAGATCAACATGGTTGATCGCCGATGGAAGTTGATTTATCGGACAGATAGCTTGAATGAGGTCGTTATCCACGATAACGGCATGATCAGTTAACTTATCACTACCAGTGTAGATTTTGCAGTTTGTGAGCGCATACATAATCAGTTAATCCTTATCTATCGGGGGAGCTTAATTGTGTTGATATCCTTGCGACTTGAAGTCTACGTACTGTTACTCAAAACGATGAGAGCCATGGTGATTTAGCGGGAGGTTATCGAGGCCAGCCGATAGGTAAATATAGTGGTATGGCCTACTTTTTCTCCCAGTAAGTCGGGCATCTCAACTTCAATTAGTTCGCGAAATATCTATCAATCGTGTGCTTACCAAAATCGTAAGCAAAAATAAGTTTTTGAACACCTTGTTATATAAAGAAATCATCGCTGAATAGGTTATCGATTTAGTCAATAATCTATCTTTGACTGGTGCTTTATAAGCTATCTTCTTGGTTAAGGATAGCGGCAAAGGTTTGTTTTTTTATATGGTAAAATAAGTTTTATGATCCTGCTAGCAAAATTGCTCAATTTCGCTGCTTTCTGGTGATTATGATCACAATTGATAAGGTTTTAATTTGCGGAGCAAAATTAATGGCATAAACTGACAGTGACTAAATTGGGCGATCAAAATAAGTAGCTCAACATATACAAAAATCCTATAGGGGGAACTTAAGGTGAATATTCTTGGATATTTTCAAAAAGTAGGTAAGGCCCTGATGGTGCCTGTCGCGACATTACCTGCGGCAGCCATTTTGATGGGGGTTGGCTACTGGATTGACCCAACGGGTTGGGGTGCAAACTCCGCCTTAGCGGCATTCCTAATTAAAGCGGGTGCAGCGATTATTGACAATATGTCAGTACTGTTTGCAATTGGTGTCGCATTCGGGATGTCAAAAGATAAAGATGGCTCTGCAGCCTTGGCGGGCTTCGTTGGCTTTTTGGTCGTGACAACCCTGTTGTCGCCTGGATCGGTAGCACAGATTCAAGGTATTGATTTAGCCGCTGTTCCTGCAGCTTTTGGAAAAATTAATAACCAATTTGTCGGCATTCTGGTCGGGATTGTTTCGGCAGAAATTTATAATCGCTATTCAACGGTTGAGTTACATAAAGCGCTCGCCTTTTTCTCTGGTAAGCGTTTAGTGCCCATTTTAACCTCATTTGCCGGTATTCTTATCGCCTTCGTACTAATGTACGTTTGGCCTGCCGTTTATGGTGGTTTGGTTTCTTTTGGCGAATCTATCCAAGGTTTAGGTGCGACGGGTGCGGGTATCTACGCATTCTTCAACCGTCTATTGATCCCTGTGGGTTTACACCATGCTCTTAACTCTGTGTTTTGGTTTGATGTTGCAGGTATTAATGATATTCCGAACTTCCTTGGTGGTGCAAAATCGATTGCTGAAGGCGTGGCTATTCCTGGCGTGACAGGGATGTATCAAGCGGGTTTCTTCCCGATCATGATGTTCGGTTTACCCGGTGCAGCGCTGGCTATTTATCATACTTCTACGGCTAAGAATAAAGAAAAAGTAGCAGGGATTATGATTGCGGCAGGTTTTGCTTCCTTCTTTACTGGGGTGACAGAGCCGCTAGAGTTCTCGTTCATGTTCCTTGCTCCTCTACTGTATCTCCTGCACGCGGTACTCACTGGTTTGTCGGTATTTATTGCTGCTTCAATGCAGTGGATCGCTGGCTTTGGTTTCTCCGCTGGTTTGGTCGATATGGTATTATCTTCACGTAACCCGCTAGCCGTACAGTGGTACATGCTGATAGTTCAAGGTTTAGTATTCTTTGTTATCTACTATGTGGTTTTCCGTACCGTAATTTTGAAATTTGGTTTAAAAACTCCAGGTCGTGAAGATGATGACGAAGCGGTGAGCTCGGTTAAAGGTTCACAAGAGTCTTCTGAATTAGCAAAACAGTACTTAGAAGTGCTTGGTGGCCATGAAAACTTATCGAATATTGATGCTTGTATTACTCGTTTACGTTTAACCGTAAAAGATATGTCAATCATCGATGAGAAACAGTTAAAAGCACTAGGCGCAATGGGCGTAGTTAAATTAGGTACCAATAATTTACAAGTGATTCTTGGTCCTTTAGCGGAAATCATTGCTGGTGAAATGAAATCGATAGATTCCAAATCACAACAATAATCTCTCAATCGCAGAGCGAGCTGAACACTACGGTGAGCGGCCTCGATGGTTGGTGATTATTCTGAAGCCTTCACATTAGTGAAGGCTTTTGTTTTGCTTGCGAAAAGATCCTGATTGACATCGTTAGGGTATAAAACGATAGATTAGGTCACTTATACCGCCAGTTCTGGTAAATATTCGTCTGAAAACCGCAGTTTTTATTGTGAAATAGGGCGGAATTGTGGATGATTGGTGGTAATACCTATGTTGAGTTGGAGATCGCCAGCTCATAACGTAGAAAATCATTTCTGACAATACTACTAAATTTTGAGGTGCTATAGATGAGTGAAGCTGAGGCTCGTCCATCGAATTTCATTCGCCAAATTATTGATAAAGATTTAGCGGATGGTAAACACACTAGCGTACAGACTCGTTTTCCGCCAGAACCGAACGGTTATCTACACATTGGGCATGCGAAGTCGATTTGTCTGAATTTTGGTATTGCTCAAGACTATCAAGGCCAGTGTAATCTGCGTTTTGATGACACCAACCCAGAAAAAGAAGATCTTGAATACGTTGAATCAATTAAGAAAGACGTTAATTGGCTAGGCTTTGAGTGGTCTGGTCATGTTCGTTATTCATCCGATTACTTCGACCAGCTGTATTTGTATGCAGTAGAACTGATCAATAAAGGGTTGGCCTATGTTGAAGAGCTGACTCCTGAGCAGATTCGTGAATACCGTGGAACATTAACTCAAGCGGGTAAAAATAGCCCATATCGTGATCGTCCGATTGACGAAAACCTGGCTTTATTTGAAAAAATGCGTGCTGGTGAGTTTGCAGAGGGCCAAGCTTGTCTTCGTGCAAAAATTGATATGGCGTCTTCATTTATGGTGATGCGTGATCCGGTGTTATACCGCGTGCGTTTTGCAGAGCATCACCAAACCGGCGATAAATGGTGCATTTATCCGATGTATGATTTTACGCACTGTATCTCTGATGCACTCGAAGGCATTACTCACTCATTGTGTACTCTGGAATTTCAAGACAACCGCCGTTTGTACGACTGGGTATTAGACAACATCACCATCGATTGTCATCCAAGACAGTATGAATTTAGCCGCTTAAATCTAGAATACACGGTGATGTCAAAACGTAAGCTCAATCAGCTGGTAGTTGAAAAACTGGTCGAAGGGTGGGATGACCCACGCATGCCGACCATTTCTGGCTTACGACGTCGTGGTTTTACTCCTGCTTCTATTCGTGAGTTCTGTAAGCGCATCGGTGTGACTAAACAAGACAATATGATTGAATTTAGTTCTCTTGAGTCTTGTATCCGTGACGATCTCAATGAGAATGCACCTCGTGCTATGGCTGTGCTTGATCCAGTGAAAATCGTCATTGAAAACTTTGCTGAGAATAGTGTTGAGCCGCTTACGGTCGCTAATCATCCTAATAAACCGGAGATGGGCGAGCGAGAAGTGCCTTTCACACGTGAAATTTGGATTGAACGTGAAGATTTTCGTGAAGAAGGCAACAAAAAATATAAGCGTTTGGTCTTAGGTAAAGAAGTACGTCTACGTGGTGCTTATATTATTAAAGCTGAGCGTATTGAGAAAGATCAACAAGGTAACATCACGACGATTTACTGCACTTATGATCCAGAAACGCTGGGTAAAAACCCAGCCGATGGACGTAAAGTCAAAGGGGTAATTCATTGGGTTTCAGCAGATAAAGCCTTGCCTGCTCAATTCCGTTTATACGATCGCTTATTTACGGTGGCAAATCCTGCCGCGGCAGATAACTTTGCGGCAACAATTAACCCTGATTCATTGATCACCATGCATGGTTTTGTCGAACCAAGCCTGAAGAATGCTCAGCCTGAATTTGGTTATCAGTTTGAACGTATGGGTTATTTCTGCGCAGATATCAAAGACTCTCGACCTGATTCGCTAGTTTTTAACCGTACGGTTGGTTTGCGTGATACTTGGGCAAAAATAGACCAAGAGTAAGCAGTTTTACGTCTATCTACGGTGATTTACATCAAGCCAACCGACTTTTAGGTTGGCTTTTTTATTGGTTTTGTTGCCATGTGATGCTTCGCGGGGGATGTCTACTTGCTCCTATCGGCATCTTCAAGTAGCTTAGAATCAGGGGCAAGGTAGGAAAAAGGGCGGGTCTGCCAGATATTTGTGTGAGATTCCTGCGATTATTGTAGGTAAGGCACATTTTTTGTATTAGTCCCTATAGTTTTACTGGGGTAATCCGATATATTTAAAAGATCGTTGTATTCCCATCTTACTTAACGTTGTAGCGGTGTTAGGCTGCATTAGTTTGGTTTGTTTATGTTCACGGAGATTCACGCACTTGCCGTCTACCTGCATTGTTAAGTTGTTTAGGTTATATTCATTTTTAAAGCACAGAGCTGAGCCTTTTATGCGTCAATTTTTTAAGCGATGGCTGTTGCCATTAACGATCGCCGCCGTGACTCAGACTTCTATCGTTAGTGCAGAAGTCATTCGTCTCATCGGCCCAAACGGTGAAGTGCAATCTGCTCCGCGTTTTAGTCGTGATATGGGACAAATACCCACCAACAATTCTGAGCCTTCACGCTTTTTCGGCCCCACATCGCCCCAAGACACATTGTGGTCTATTGCAACGCAATTAAGGCCATCAGCGAATGTTTCAGTTCAGCAAACGTTGTTAGCTATTTATCGTTTAAACCCTCAAGCGTTTGAAAATCAAAATATTCATAGTTTATTGCCCGGAAGCACTCTGCGGATACCATCGATAGAACAGATTAATCGTGCGTCAACGCAAGAAGCGATCACGATTATGACGGCTCATCAAGCGCGTTTAACGGGGTCACCAGAACCAACGGTCGCGGCTGTCCCAACGCCTGCACGTCCTCCGGTCGCACCACCCGTTACTGAAGCATCACCGGTGGTTGAACCACCGGCGCCAAGCGTTGCTCCTGAGCCAATCCCTGCACCCGCGCCACTCACTGACGTTGCGCAAGCCGAACTCCTCGCTTTAGAAGAAAAAAATCATCAGTTACGACTTCTATTGGCACAAATGCAATCTGAGGTGAGTGAGTTAAAACATGAACTGGGTGATGACAATCGAATCCGCGTTGAAGTTGAACGCTTATTAAATGAAGACCGACGCAATAATCAACAAGTTCAGCAAGGCCCTTCTACGTGGGAGCAATTATTATCCAGTACTTGGTTTGTCGCGCTATTAGCACTGATACCCGGTTTACTGATTGCGGGTATAGTCATGCTCTTATTGAGCCGCCGCTCGAAAGCCGATCAGCCAGAGCAGGTTCAATCATCAACAGAAGAGAAAGTCGCTCCGCCACCGGTTGCTCCAGTCTTACCTGAAGAGGGGGAAGAGCTAGGGGACGATGATCTTTTACTTGATGATGATCTCTTCGGTGAATCTGACAGTAGCGAAATATTGTACGGCGATGATATGGCTGAAGAAGAGGATGTCTTTGCTTCTCTTGATGAAGGTGATATGGATTTAAATCTTGACGAAGATGACGATCCTTTCGCTGGTATTGATGACGATGGTGATTTGGATACCAATTTTGCCGACTTAGCGGAAAATCAGCCATCAAGTGATGAACTTGATGAAGAAGATTTTGATCTCGCAGAAGAAGACCCACTGTCTCAAGACGCAATGGATGCTTTATTAGCTGGTGATGAGGATGAGCTTTTATCAGGCAATGAAGTTGATCAAGCGTTACTTGATGAGTTACTCATGGAAGCTGAGGTCGATGATGCGGAGCTTGATTTAGATAGTCAACTTGATGAGCTTAAAGCAGACAGTATTGATAGTGAGCCTGAGCTTACCTCAGATGAAGAGTTGGACTCGCTTTTAGACAGCATTCAATCACAAACGACAGAGTCAGATCAAGCTGATGAAGTATTGGACGACTTATTAGATGGTTTGGTTGGGGACGATCTGGATCTTTCGTTGGACGATGACAGTACCGAATTACTTGATGAATTACTGGTGAGTGAGGAGTTATCAGAACAAGATTTAGATACCGCTGTTGATAAATTACTTGATGAACTACTCGATGAATCTGACGTTGATGAAGCGCTGTCATTTGATCACGACAGCCCGACATTATTAGATGAATGGATTGATGAGCAAGAGCCAAAAGTAGAGAGCAATGAGTCCGTCGAATCTGATCCACAAGAAGCGATCAATGTATCATTGGATGATGGAACCGAGTTTCTCGATGAACTACTCGAAATTGAGCAGCAGGCTGAAGTTGAAGATAGTGAATTCGATAGCAATAACTTTATCGATGATCTGATCAGTAATGCTCCCGCACAAGATCCGTTACTGGATGATATTCATCTTGAGGATAAGGATGAATCAACGCTTAACCAGCCAGTTGATGAGGAGGAATTTGATTTTGATCCTCAGATTGAAGGGGGCGAAGCGGCTAGCACGAGTGCTCCAGAACCGGTAGCGAATGAATTTGGTGTTCCACAAGATGAAGATTGGTTGGTTGATGATGAAGATCCCGAACCGATTGAAGCTTTAGATGCACCATCGCCGAGTATCGATGAGGCCAAACAAGAGGTCTCTGCGCTTGATGGTGAAGTCAACGAACCTTCTACCAAAACCGATACACCTGAAGAAAGACTAGAGGTTGAAGAAGAGGAGAGCACGGACGTTGAATCGAGCTTTGAAAGTGAAGATCAAGCCTCTCTTGCGACCGATGGTGAGCCACAAGCTGCGCAAAGTGACTCTACTGAGTCAGAAGATGAGCTGTTAATCGAGCAAACCGAGATTAGCGATGTTGATCATTTTATCGATGAAGAGCCTGATGCGCCAGTTTTACCAGAAACAGAAGGGCCGCTAAGCATTGATGAGAGTGAGCTTGCTGAATATACCGAGCAAGACGCCTTGGCGGATTTAGACGATGATGTTGAGCAACTCGATACTGACTCGGTGACAGAGCCATCGAGCGTTACTGCTGATACTGAAGACGCCGATGAGAATGATGCTGTTCAAGCGGAACAGCACGTGCCAAGTGAAGAAGAGTCATTATCCGTTGATAGTGATGAGTTAGAGAATGATGATTTAGACTCAGATCCAGAGCCGGAAAGCAGCCTTGTTAATCAAGTGGCAGAGCAACCAGAGACACCAGAAGATCAAGCGCCGTCATTTGATTTGGATTCGATGTTAGCAAATGTTGATGGCGATGATCGGGTTAGTGATATTGAGCAGCTTGAATCCCAGCAGTCTGCTTCTGATAGTGAGGATATCGACTTTGATGCCGCTCTAGAGACCATTGAGGATCAAGCCCCTGAATCGATAGATGAGAATGGTCAGCATGCTGAACCGTCGGAAGATGGTCCATTAAATATTGATGAAAGTGAGCTTGCCGAGTATACCGAACAAGACGCTTTGGCGGATTTAGACGATGATGTCGAGGTAGTCGATGCGGACTCGATGACAGAGTCATCGAGCGTTACTGCTGATACTGAAGACGCCGATGAGAATGATGCTGTTCAAGCGGAACAGAACGTGCCAAGTGAATTATCCGTTGATAGCGATGAGTTAGAGAATGATGATTTAGACTCAGATCCAGAGCCTGAAAGCAGTCTCGAAAATCAGTTAGCTGAACCAGAAACGCTTGAACAGCAACCTGACACGCAACAAGAGCAAGCATCATCGTTAGATGCGGATGTGGCGGTAGAAAGTGACCACGTTGATGAAGTATTAACTGAATCCGTCGAACCGCCTGAGTTTACTCAGCCGGACAGTAAAGATCCATCCAGTGATGTTTCTTTAGAATCGATAGTCAATGATGTCGATGACACTATTGTCGAGCCCGATAATAGCCAACCTGATGACTCAGCCCTTGAGCCATCTTCAGAGCAGGAAGACGGTCCATTAAGTTTTGATGAGAGTGAGCTTGCTGAATATACCGAGCAAGATGCCTTAGCCGATACGGAATTTGAAACCGAATCAGAGGTTATTTTTGATGGTGATGAAGATGCTGCTGAACTTGATGACATCATGGCTAACTTTGATCAACAAGAGGAGTTACAGACACCACATCAGGTTGCTGAACATTCAGACTTGACGGATCAGCAAGACACCGCTTCAATCGCTGCAGAGCCAGAGCCAGAGCCAGAGCCAGAGCCAGAGCCAGAGCCAGAGCCAGAGCCAGAGCCAGAGCCAGAGCCAGAGCCAGAGCCAGAGGATAAAAATGATGAGCCGATTGATTTCGCTACGTTATCCAGTAAAGCGTACAATGAGCAACAATTTACGGATTTATTAAATGACCCAATGGCTCGTCCAATGGATCTGTTTAATTCGCCGTTAGATGCTAAAACCATTGACAGTGCAGGCATGGATATTGATGCCATGTTACAAATGGGCGGAGAAGACTGGAATGGTTTTAGTTTAACCGAGGATCAAAAAGCCGTTATCCCTGATGAGATACCGGAAGAAGATCAAGCGATCTGGCAAGAGGAAATACAAAATCAGCAACCTGAAGTTGAAGTGGAAAATTGGGAAAATCAGGAAGATGTAGTTGATTTTTCACCGGAAAAGCGTGAGTTCATGACCGTTGATGAGTTGATGGCGCAAGTTGAAAGGGATGAAGGTTCGATAAATCCTGATGATGAAGCCCTTAAGTTGGATGTCGGTTTAGATGAATTTCCTGATGTACTCGGAGATATCACTGATTTTGATGTTGACAATAATGCCGAAGCGGCCGGTAAGCTTGATCTAGCGAAAATTTACTTGGAAATGAATGACAGTAAAGGCGCAATCAAGTTACTGGAAGAAGCGATCGTTGATGGTGATGATGAAATTCGTCGTCAGGCAAAATACCTTATTGATAGAATCAATGGTCGGCAATAGCCTGTAAAGATGGATGACTTTCGCGGCGTAGGTGTCTTCACGTTGTTTGGCGATCAGTATATACTGCCCGCCCCATTTTCAATGAGAAACAGAACATGAGAATTGCTCTGGGTATTGAGTACGATGGTACCCATTACTTTGGCTGGCAACGGCAACGAGACGTCATTAGCGTACAGGAAAAGCTTGAAAAAGCCCTGTCGATTATCGCGAATCATCCGGTAGAGGTTCAATGTGCTGGACGTACCGATGCAGGAGTGCATGGTACAGGGCAGGTTGTCCACTTTGATACCACAGCTGAACGTAACATGGCTGCATGGACGATGGGCGCTAACGCTAACTTACCGAAGGATATCGCTGTTCGATGGGCGAAAGTGGTTCCCGACGATTTTCATGCTCGTTTTAGTGCGACGGCGCGTCGTTATCGATACGTTATCTATAATCATGCTTATCGCCCAGGGATCCTATCTTCGGGGGTCAGTCATTATCATCCAGAATTAGACGTTCAGCGAATGCAGCTGGCAGGTCAATATTTATTGGGTGAAAATGATTTTACTTCTTTTCGAGCGGTACATTGCCAGTCTCGTAGCCCTTGGCGTAATATTATGCACTTGAATGTTTCTCGCCATGAGCGTTATGTTGTCGTTGATATAAAAGCGAATGCTTTTGTTCATCATATGGTGCGTAATATTGTCGGTAGTTTGATTGAAGTCGGACGTGGAGAGCAAGAGCCACAATGGATAGAGTGGTTATTGGCAGCCAAAGATCGCAAATTAGCTGCTGCAACGGCCAAGGCTGAAGGCTTGTATCTCGTTGCTGTCGATTATCCAGCGCAGTTTGAATTACCCAAAGCGCCACTGGGGCCGCTATTTTTAGCAGAGAATTTGAACTAACTGGGGCAAATAGCTTCCAATACACAGATGCATATTGATTGGGCAAAGAAATAGGTACAACCAGTTTTTTGTCTACAGTTGCGGTTTTGTATGCTTTAATCCCACGCGTTTATGTCTAATTTATATCTTTCGCACTAGCGCGGGAGATGAGAAAGTAAAAAGGTCTTGCATGAGTTGGCTTGAAAAGATTTTAGAAAAAAGCAACATTGTCAGTTCACGTAGAGCGTCTATTCCTGAAGGGGTATGGACTAAATGTACCTCTTGTGAAGAAGTGCTGTACTACGCTGAGTTGGAACGCAATTTAGAGGTTTGCCCTAAATGTAACCATCATATGCGCATGAAAGGGCGTCGTCGTCTAGAGACCTTTTTAGACGAAGATAATCGCGAGGAAATCGCTCAAGAGCTTGAGCCACAAGATAAGCTTAAGTTTAAAGATACTAAGCGTTACAAAGAACGTTTAGCGGCTGCGCAAAAAAGCAGTGGCGAGAAAGACGCACTCATCGTGATGAAAGGGCAGGTGATCGGTGTTCCGGTTGTTGCTTGTGCGTTTGAATTCTCCTTTATGGGCGGATCAATGGGTTCCGTGGTTGGTGCGCGTTTCGTGCGTGCAGTCGATGCGGCGATTGAAAATAATTGCGGGTTAATCTGCTTTTCTGCCAGTGGCGGAGCGCGTATGCAAGAGGCCTTAATGTCATTGATGCAAATGGCCAAGACCAGTGCGGCGCTGCAGCGTTTAACAGAGAAAGGCTTACCTTATATTTCGGTGATGACTGACCCAACGATGGGTGGTGTATCTGCGAGTTTGGCGATGTTAGGCGATATTAATATTGGTGAACCGAAAGCCTTGATTGGTTTTGCTGGACGCCGCGTGATCGAGCAAACTGTGCGTGAAGATTTACCTGAAGGTTTTCAGCGCAGTGAGTTTTTGCTTGAACATGGCGCAATAGATATGATCGTCGATCGTCGTGAAATGCGTCAACGTGTGGCGGGATTGTTAGCCAAAATGACCAATCATGCTTCTCCTCTGGTGGTTTCTGTGAACGCAGCGCCAAACGAAGAAACATATTCTGTACCAGAAGCGGATAAAAAAGGGTAAAGTAACCACTAACAAAGCCAAGCATAACCATGGTTCTACGTTAGATGACTCAATACTCTATTCCTCAAGCCACATCGCCACTTACGGTGTGGCTTGATTATTTATCTCATATCCACACCTCGGCCATTGATCTCGGCTTAGAACGTGTTCAAACGGTTGCCGAGAAAGCGCAACTCACCAGACCATCTGCTACCGTCATTACGGTTGCGGGCACGAACGGTAAAGGCTCAACATGCGCCCTAATGGAAAGTATTCTTCTCCAAGCCGGCTACTCGGTTGGTGTGTACAGCTCCCCTCATCTTATTCGTTACAACGAGCGTGTACGGATTAACGGTCACGAACTTCCGGATTCAAAACATACTCAAGCCTTTGCTTACATTGAAACTCAACGTGGTAATACTACATTGAGCTTATTTGAGTTTGGCACTCTAGCCGCGCTGCGTCTTTTTCAAACTGAGCAGGTCGAGGTGATTTTGCTTGAGGTTGGATTAGGTGGACGATTAGATGCAACTAATGTTGTCGAGCATGATGTCTCGGTGATCACCAGTTTAGCGATTGATCATGTGGATTGGCTCGGTGATGACATCAACGTGATTGGCTTTGAAAAAGCAGGTATTTTCCGTTCAGGAAAACCAGCGATTTGCGGACAACCTTCTCCACCTGCAACGGTGGCGGCTCATGCTGATGATATTAGTGCGACATTCTATCAGGTCGGTATTCAATATTACTATGAGACGTTATCGAGTTCATCATGGCGTTGGCGCAGTGGATCATTTGAACTCAGTGATTTACCGATTCCGACATTGCCTCTTGCCAATGCCGCCACAGCCTTGATGGCGTTAGGCTGCTCTGGACTTGATATTAGTGACATTGATGTGAGTGAAGGATTACGTAAAGCCAATTTGGCCGGACGCATGCAAGTATTACAGACTCAACCGACGATTTTGTTGGATGTGGCACACAACCCACATTCGGCTGACTATCTTGTCTCGCAATTAGAGCAGCGTTATCCACAGCAAAAAGTGCATATGGTGCTCGGAATGTTGCATGACAAAGACATTAAATCGACTATCGAAGCACTGACCCCAGTCGTGAAGGATTGGTATCCAGCTTCTCTTTCTGGTCCTCGCGCCGCAAGTTCACAAGAGTTAGTGCATTATCTAACCCCGACTCAACGTCAATACTCATCGCCAGTGGAAGCTTTTGAAGCTGCGTTGACCAAGGCACAAAGCAATGATGTTATCGTGGTTGCTGGATCCTTTCATACCGTGGGTGAAGTCCTTGAGCATTGGCAAGGTAAAGGAGAATAAATGGCCAGTAAATTTCAAAGCCGCTTAGTCGGTACGATCATTTTGGTTGCGATTGGTGTGATCGTATTACCCGATCTCTTGGACGGTAAAAAAATGCACTATCAAGAAGACGTTGCTAGCATTCCGCTAAGGCCTGAACTCGATAGTGATATTGAACGGTTTGAGATTCTTGATCCCATAGAAGATCAGGTGGCTTTGCCCGACTCTCCAGTCACCGTCACTGAATCGCCTACAGCAATACCGAAAGAGGCAAGTCATCAAACCGTTACGACGACCACACGTCCTGTGATTGAAAAAAATGATTATCAAGATAGCGCTTGGATCATTCAATTGATGGCACTGAGAAATGCAGAAAATGCTAAAAATGTGGTTGCTGACTTACAACGACGTGGTTATCAGGCACACACAAAACAAGAAAACGATTTTACGCGTGTCATTATTGGGCCTGATGTTTCAAAAAGTAAGTTAGAAAATCAGTTAGTGGAATTAGAGAAAATAACTGGCGCTAAAGGTCAGTTACTTAAATTTAAGCCATTAAATCCTTAAGAAAACGTTTGCGTTGCGCATTTTTCTGTTAAAATGCGCGCCAACTTAGAATGTAAGAACTCATGAATTGGTTAGATATTGTCATTTTAAGTGTGATCGGCCTGTCTGCGTTGATCAGCTTAGTTCGTGGCTTTGCGAAAGAAGCGTTGTCATTGGTTATTTGGTTTGCCGCGTTTTATATCGCTTCAGAATACTACGCAAAGTTAGCCGTGTACTTTAGTAACATTAAAGATGAGATGTTTCGTAATGGCTCGGCAATTGCGGTGCTATTTATAGCCACCTTGATTGTTGGAGCGATGGTTAACTACGTCATTTCACAGTTAGTTGATAAGACAGGGTTATCAGGAACCGATAGGATCCTCGGTGTGGTTTTCGGTGCATTACGAGGTGTTTTGATTGTCGCAGCAGCTTTATTTTTTATGGATGCGTTCACCGCATCACCAAACGCAGAGTGGTGGAAAGGGTCGCAACTGGTGCCAGAATTCAGTCGCCTGATTGCTCCCTTCTTCGAACACTTACAAGCAACATCCAGTTTTCTTTCTGGCGCTCACTAAGCGCCAGTTATTGTTGAAAGTCGAGGGTTAAGACATGTGTGGTATTGTTGGAATCGTGGGTACAACGCTGGTGAACCAGTCAATTTATGACGCGTTAACGGTATTACAGCACCGTGGCCAAGATGCCGCGGGTATTTGTACCATAGAAAGCAATCGTTTTCGTCTGAGAAAAGCGAACGGTTTAGTTAAAGATGTCTTTGAAGCTAAACATATGCAACGCTTGCAAGGAACGGTTGGGATCGGTCATGTGCGTTACCCAACAGCAGGCAGTTCGAGTGCATCGGAAGCGCAGCCTTTTTATGTCAATTCGCCTTTTGGTATCACGCTGGCCCATAACGGTAATTTGACCAATGCGACAGAGGTGCGCCAAAAGCTGTTTGAAAAAGATCGCCGTCATATCAACACCACCTCAGATTCAGAAGTGTTACTGAATGTCCTTGCCCATGAAATAGACTCTGTTGAAAGCGAAGTGACGCCGGAAGAAGTCTTTCGAGCTGTCGCCAATGTACATCGTACAATACGTGGCGCTTATGCTGTCGCGGCAATGATCATTGGTCATGGCATGGTTGCTTTTCGTGATCCGAATGGGATTCGCCCGCTTTGTTTAGGTAAGCGTCAAGTGGCTGATCGCACAGAATATATGGTTGCTTCTGAGTCCGTTGCCTTAGATGCCGTTGGTTTTAGCTTTATGCGTGATATCGCTCCCGGTGAAGCAATTTATGCCACCTTTGATGGCCAACTTTTTACTCAGCAGTGCGCTCAAAACCCAGTACTTAATCCGTGCATTTTTGAATACGTTTACTTTGCCCGTCCAGATTCTTTCATTGATAAGATTTCGGTCTACAGCGCACGAGTCGAAATGGGTAAAAAATTAGGCGAGCGAATCAAAGAAAGTTTTAGCGATTTGGAGATTGATGTAGTGATCCCTATTCCTGAAACGTCTTGTGATATTGCACTACAAATTGCCCAAGCGATTGATATTCCTTATCGACAAGGATTTGTCAAAAACCGTTATGTCGGTCGAACTTTTATTATGCCTGGCCAGCAGCAGCGTAAAAAATCGGTGCGTCGTAAGTTAAACGCGATTCGCTCCGAGTTTAAAGATAAAAATGTATTACTGGTCGATGACTCGATCGTCCGTGGCACGACTTCTGAACAAATCATTGAAATGGCCCGTGACTCTGGTGCTAAGAAAGTCTACTTAGTGTCGGCGGCACCAGAAATCCGTTTCCCTAATGTTTACGGCATTGATATGCCAAGTGCCAATGAGCTGATTGCCCATGGTCGCGATAACGAAGCTATCTGTAAACAAATTGGTGCTGACGGTTTAATTTTTCAAACACTACCCGATTTGATTGAAGCGGTGCGTCTCGGTAATCCTGATATTGCTAAGTTTGAAACGTCAGTCTTTAACGGTGAATATGTGACGGGTGATATTGATCAGCAGTACCTTGATTTTCTCGAATCGATGCGCGGAGATGATGCGAAAACGCTAGCGGAAATTCAACAAGATTTAGCGAACTTAGAGCTGCATAACGAAGGCGCTTAACTGCTTTTATTTGATGAGTTTACCGAATGGATAAAAAAGAGCGCCTAAATTGAGCGCTCTTTTTTATAGTCAAATCTGATATAGCTCTAGAGCACCATCGCCGCTAACCAACCGAAGGCAATCAGGGGCAGGTTATAGTGAATAAAGGTCGGTACGACCGTTTCCCAAATATGTTCGTGTTGGCCATCAGCATTCAAACCAGAGGTTGGACCTAAAGTTGAATCAGAGGCTGGAGAGCCGGCATCACCTAGCGCAGCAGCGGTACCAACTAAAGCGATAGTCGCCATGGGGGAAAAACCAAAAGCCAAGCAGAGTGGTACATAAATCGTCGCAATAATCGGAATAGTAGAGAAAGACGATCCTATCCCCATGGTGACAAGGAGACCGACGACCAACATCAATAGAGCTGCGAGTGGTTTATTATCGCCAATGCTGGTTGAAAGAGCGGTAACCAGTGACTCGACACCACCAGTGGCTTTCATCACGGCAGCAAAGCCTGCAGCAGAGATCATGATAAAACCAATCATCGCCATCATGTGCACTCCTTTGGTAAACACATCATGGGTTTCTTTCCAAGCAATCACCCCGCCAAAGGTAAAAATCATAAAGCCAGCTAAAGCACCGATGATCATTGACCCAGTAGCGAGTTGCACCGCCAATGCCGCCACAATACCCAGTGTTGCGGTAAGTAAGTGCTTACGATTGATATGACTGTTTTCTTGGTGCTGAATGGTGGTCAGTTCGGTTGCTTGGTATTCACGTGGTTTACGGTAAGTAAAAAAGACCGCAATCAACAAACCGACCAGCATACCAAGGCCGGGGAGTAGCATTGCCATGGGTACTTGACTGGCGGTAACGTTTTGTAGGCCATTATCATGCAGGTTTTTGAGTAAGATATTATTGAGGAAAATCCCCCCAAAACCGACCGGCAGGATCATGTACGGGGTAATTAAACCAAAAGTCAGCACACAGGCTATCATTCGGCGGTCGATCTTGAGACGAGCAAATACCGCTAATAAGGGCGGGATCAGGATCGGAATAAAAGCGATATGCACCGGGATCACGTTTTGCGACGACATCGCCATCAGCAGCAAAGCCACGAGCACGGCATACTTTAATCCCGTTGTCGCTGCATGATTTTGTTTACCATGGAGACGTTTAATCACGCTTTGGGCAAGGACATCAGTAATACCGGAGCGAGAAATTGCCACCGCGAAAGTGCCTAACATGGCATAGCTCAGAGCAATCGTCGCGCCGCCACCTAAACCACTTTCAAACGCAGCGACAGACTCATTTAAACTCATACCAGCAACAAGGCCACCGACCATCGCACTGAACGTGAGGGCGACGACCACATTAATGCGCATCAATGCTAAAATCAGCATGACGCACACAGATATAACAACAGGGTTCATAAATATCTCAATTAGTCAGTTGTGTTTGTTTGGGGAGCTAACGGCCAGCCACCCAGTGCTTTCCATTTATTAATAATTCCGCAAAATAGTGCTGCGGTTTGTTGAGTATCGTAAAGTGCGGAATGCGCTTCACGATTATCAAATTCCATCCCTGCGGCTTTGCAAGCCTTAGCTAACACCGTTTGTCCATAAGCTAACCCACTGAGTGCGGCAGTATCGAAAGTCGCGAAGGGGTGAAAAGGGACTCGTTTTAATTTACAACGTTCATTGGCTGCCATCACAAAACCGTGATCAAATGATGCGTTATGGGCAACGATGATCGCTCGGCTACAGTCTGCCGCCTTTTGTTCTTTACGCACCTGTTTATAAATTTCTTTTAGCGCATATTCTTCGGTGACTGCGCCTCGCAATGCACTGAAGGGATCATGAATCCCATTAAATTCTAAAGCGGCTTTTTCAATATTTGCCTCTTCAAATGGCTCAATATGAAAATGAAGGGTTGAAGCAGGATGCAAATCTCCTTGTTCATCCATGCATAAGGTAATGGCGCAGATCTCAAGTAAGGCATCCGTTTGTGGATTAAATCCAGCGGTTTCAACATCAATAACTACTGGGAAATAGCCTCTAAAGCGTTTATTTAACGCAAATGCTTCATTAATAACAGTCATGTGAGCCTAAATTAAGTGACAAGAACAACATTATTACAGATTATCTGCTTGAGAAAAACCAAATCCCAGCAATAAAATCATCAAAAATTTGTTGTTGTGGCGAGTTTTTTGCATGTTTTACGGACCCTTCACGCAGATTGCGTTATTTGCCTTCGTTGCGGCAAGTTATCGCCTTAGTGCTTATTATTGTGGTAAGAGACAGATTATGAATAAATGGCTAATGACAGGTCTTTATGTAGCAGGTTGTCTTGGCACTGTGAATGCATTCGCTTCTGGTAAGCAATACGTTGCCTCGCCACAGCAGTCTACTTGGCAAATGGTGGTCAATACACCATTAGAGTGCCAGTTAGTGCATCCCATTCCTAATTATGGCGATGCTGTTTTTACTTCTCATGCCAGCAAACAGATTAATCTTGATTTTGAACTAAAAATGCGCAGACCGATGGGTGAGACTCGTAACGTAAGCTTAGTCTCTATGCCGCCGAGGTGGCGTCCGGGCGAGCGTGCTGATCGCATCTCTAATATCCAGTTTTTTAAACAATTTGATGGTTATATTGGTGGTCAAACGGCTTGGGCACTCTTGAGTGAATTAGAACAAGGGCGTTATCCAACCTTTAGTTATCAAGATTGGCAAAGCCGTGATCAACGCATTGAAGTGATGCTCTCATCGGTACTGTTTCAGCCTCAGTACAACGTGTTTAGTGATTGTATCGCTAATCTTTTGCCATACAGTTTTGAAGATATCGCGTTCACTATTTTGCATTACGACCGAGGAAATAGCGTCGAGCTTAATAAAGCATCGCAGAAGCGTTTAGCACAAATCGCGGATTATATTCGATATAATCAAGACATAGATCTGGTATTAGTGGCGACTTACACCGATACCAGTGAAGGCCGCAATGAGAGTCAAAGTTTATCAGAGCGCCGTGCAGAATCGTTACAACGCTATTTTCGCACCTTAGGACTGCCAGAAGATCGTATTCAAGTTCAAGGTTATGGGCAACGTCGGCCGATTGCTGACAATGCTTCGCCGATTGGACGAGATAAAAACCGCCGAGTGGTGATTTCGTTAGGGCGAACTCAGGTTTGATGGAACGCTGATAAAAACGCACTGGCCGTCGTATTCCACCCCCTCAAAGACAACAAAACCGCTCACTAGAGCGGTTTTGTATATCGGCATTAAACGTTAAGCTGATTAGCCTTCAAGCCCAGCACTGGCTTGTTTGTTTTGAATCAGTTCAACCATATAACCATCGGGATCTTTAATAAACGCGATATGTGTACTGCCACCTTTAACAGGACCGGGTTCACGAGTCACATTACCGCCTGCTGCTTTGATGGTGTCACAGGTGGTGTAGATATCATCGACACCAATCGCAATGTGTCCATAAGCGTTGCCCATCTCGTAGTCAGCGACTCCCCAGTTATAAGTGAGCTCGATGACCGCACCTTCAGATTCATCGCCATAACCTAAAAAGGCAAGGGTATATTTGTACTCGGTGTTTTCATTTTTACGCAGTAGTTTCATGCCCATGACTTGGGTATAAAATTCGATAGAACGATCTAAATCTCCAACACGTAGCATGGTATGAAGAATACGACTATTTGACATAATGACTCCTAGCTTTCTGGGTAGACTTTCTCTTTGTATTCACACAAGTCTTCAATAATGCAACTCCCGCAACGGGGTTTGCGTGCGATACAAGTATAACGACCATGAAGGATTAACCAATGGTGAACATCGACTTTGAATGCTTTGGGGACGACTTTAAGCAGTTTTTGCTCGACTTCATCGACATTCTTACCGATAGCAAACTTAGTCCGATTTGAGACGCGGAAAATATGCGTGTCAACGGCAATCGTTGGCCAACCAAAGGCGGTATTAAGAACCACGTTGGCGGTCTTTCGACCCACGCCGGGCAGTGACTCTAAAGCGGTTCGATCTTCTGGAATTTCGCCGCCGTACTGATCAAGCAGTATTCGGCAGGTCTTAATCACATTCTCGGCTTTAGAATTGAATAGTCCAATGGTTTTTATGTATTGCTTCACGCCATCGACACCTAAATCCCATATGGCTTGTGGGGTGTTGGCGACGGCGTAGAGTTTATCCGTGGCTTTATTGACACTCACATCGGTAGCTTGAGCCGATAGTAAAACGGCAATCAGCAGCTCAAATGGCGTATTCCAGTTGAGTTCAGTTTGTGGGTTAGGGTTGTTGGCTCTCAAGCGCTCAAGGATTGCTAACCGCTTTGCGTTATTCATAATCAAATACCCAGTCAATAGAGTTATACATTGGTGACGCGCGCGCGCTCAATGGCCTGCTTTTCAGGCTTAGGTTGACGCTGAGCAATCTGCTTATCAATCACGTTTTTGGCGGCAATCAGAAAACCGACACCAATGAAAGCGCCTGGTGGTAGTAGTGCGAGTAGGAAACTATTGTCTAAATGCAGAAGATCGATACGCAGTATTGATGCCCAATCACCCAGTAGCAAATCAGCACCGTCGAATAAAGTACCATTACCCAGAATTTCTCGTAGAGCGCCTAAGACGACCAGAACGGCAGTCATGCCTAATCCCATCCAGAAGCCATCTTGAGCGGCAGGAAGCACTTGATTTTTTGAGGCGAATGCTTCGGCGCGACCAATAATGATACAATTGGTGACAATCAAGGGAATAAAGATGCCTAAAGAGAGGTAAAGTCCGTAAGCATAGGCTTTCATTAGTAACTGCACACAAGTCACTAAAGCGGCAATGATCATGACAAAAATCGGGATCCGTACTTCTTTGGGAACATAATCGCGCACTAAAGAGACGGTCACATTCGAACCGACCAATACCAATAAGGTCGCTAGACCTAAACCAAGCGCGTTAGTGACGGTGGACGAGACGGCTAATAGCGGACACAGACCTAGTAACTGCACTAAAGCTGGGTTGTTATCCCATAAGCCATTTTTGATCAGTGTTTTATGGTCACTCATCTATTGTCCTCCACAGTTCAAGGGTTGATTAACGATCTGTTCGCGATGTAAATTCACATACTCGACCGTTTGTTTAACTGCTTTTACGACCGCTCTCGGTGTGATAGTCGCTCCGGTAAATTGATCAAATTGCCCACCATCTTTGCGTACTTGCCACTGTTTTTGATTGTCATCACTGACTTGACGGCCAGTAAAACTGAGTATCCAATTGCTGATCCGTAAATCAATTTTATCGCCAAGACCGGGGGTTTCTTGATGAGATAAAACACGTGTGCCGAGTATATTTCCTTGTTGATCAATACCAACAATGATTTTGATCGCTCCGCTATAGCCATCAGGTGCAATCGCCTCAATAGCCAATGCGGTGTGCTCTCCATTCAGAGTGGCGAGATAAACAGGCATGGCTTTTGAGCTACCGAGTAAGGGATCGCTTACTAGTGTGCATGCGGCTGACAGTTGATTATCATGCCATTCAGGTGGGATCACCTGATTTAACACTGATAATAATTGTGCAGTTTCTTGAGCTTTGATTTGGCTGGCGGTCAAATATTGGGTTAACGCGACGACACCAGTGGAAGCGCAAGCAAAGATAGCCAAAATTAACCCATTTTTACGGATGGCAGTAAACATAATGCTCCTTAATGCCCGTAAGTACGAGGTTTGGTGTAATAGTCGATTAAGGGGACACACATGTTGGCGAGTAATACCGCAAAGGCGACACCGTCAGGAAAGCCTCCCCAACTACGAATCATCACCACTAAACTCCCAATAAACAGGCCATAGATAATCCGGCCTTTATTGGTAGTAGAAGCGGTAACGGGATCGGTAGCAATAAAAAATGCCCCAAGCATCGTCGCCCCAGAAAGTAAATGAATAATCGGCGAAGCGGTCGTGCCCGGAGCCAGCAGCATCAACAGTAAACTAGAGACAATCACCCCAGAGAGAAAAGCGACCGGTATATGCCAATTAATCACCCGTAGCTTAATCAATAATAAGCCGCCTGCTAGATAAGCGAGATTCACCCAATCCCAACCAATCCCTGCTAAACCACTGAATGGGGGTAAGGAAAGCGCTTGTGATAGTGTATTGCCAGCATGCAACGCCGTTTTTAAAGCATCCAATGGGGTCGCCATGGTCATGCCATCAATCCCTGTGCGGATCTGCTGTAGCGATAACCCATCTTGATTAAAGCCAGTAAAAATCAGTGATAAAGAATCAACAAACGACACGGATTCTGGGGCTAATTGATGTGGTGCCAACCAACTGGTCATTTGTACTGGAAATGAGATTAACAGGACAACATAAGCCACCATCGCTGGGTTAAATGGATTTTGACCGAGTCCGCCATACAAATGTTTACCGACCACAATGGCAAAAACTAAACCGATGATCACTATCCACCAAGGTGAGAGTGGGGGAATAGCAATAGCAAGCAACCAGGCGGTGACAAGGGCACTATAATCTCGTAAAGCTAAACGTGGTGAGCGTTTGCGCAGTAACATCACTATGGCTTCTAAACCTAAGGCAACGGTTATCGCCAGTATCAATTGGATTAATGTTCCCCAACCAAAAAAATAGCTTTGTGCAACCAATCCGGGCAGGGCACAAATCGCGACCCATTTCATCAACTCAGCGGTGCTGCGCTTGCTATGCGCGTGTGGCGAACTAGCAATAAAAAAGGCCACTATTTTTTCTCCTCAGCGTTATTGGCTTGGTGATTGGTTTGCAGGGCGGCTTTGCGTGCTTTAGCACGAGCAATAGCTGCGGCGACAGCGTCTTTTTTGTCATCATTGGGCGCAGAGGCTGTCGGTTTAGGTGCTGGGCTGGTTGCTGGAGACGAGTCATCAGTAGAAGCCTCTTGCTGGGCGGCTTTACGCGCTTTAGCACGAGCAATGGCTGCGGCGACGGCGTCTTTTTTATCATTGTTAGATGCTGCGACGGTAGGCTCCGGCGCTGGACTGGTTGCTGGAGACGAGTCATCAGTAGAAGCCTCTTGCAGGGCGGCTTTACGCGCTTTAGCACGAGCAATGGCTGCGGCGACAGCGTCTTTTTTGTCATCATTGGGCGCAGAGGCTATCGGTTTAGGCGCTGGGCTGGTTGCTGGAGACGAGTCAGCAGCAGAAGCCTCTTGCAGGGCGGCTTTACGCGCTTTAGCACGAGCAATGGCTGCGGCGACGGCGTCTTTTTTGTCATCATTGGGCGCAGAGGCTATCGGTTTAGGCGCTGGGCTGGTTGCTGGAGACGAGTCATCAGTAGAAGCCTCTTGCAGGGCGGCTTTACGCGCTTTAGCGCGAGCAATGGCTGCGGCGACAGCGTCTTTTTTATCATTGTTAGGCGCAGCAGCTGTAGACTCAGGCACTGTACTCGTAGCTGAAGAGATTTCTTCGACTGGCGACTCTACGGATTGTCTCGCTTCAGCTTGTTTGGCTTTCGCGCGGGCAATGGCAGCAGCAACCGCTGGTTTCACCGCTTTCTCATTACTATCCTCTTGCTGCTTTTGCGCTTTGACTCTCGCAATAGCGGCGGCGATCGCATCATCACTGCCACTATTTTGCATCTCTTTGCGGCGATCTTCGGCAGCTTGTTTAAAGCGCTGTTCTCGTTCGGCTTTATCACGCTCCATGCGGGCTTTTTTCTCTTCAAAGCGCTGCTTCGCACGCTCAGCCGCTTCGGCTTCACGTTTGCGGGTGCGAATTTCCGCTTTCGCTTGACGATAATATTGCACCAAAGGAATTTCACTTGGGCAAACATAAGCGCAAGCGCCACACTCAATGCAATCTTTTAGATTCAGCTCTTCGCATCTATCATATTCTTCAGCTTTGGCGTGCCATTGTAACTGCTGCGGGAGTAGCGACGCGGGGCAGGCGTCGGCACATAAACCACAGCGAATACAGGCCATTTCTGCTTGCGGTGCACTAATTTCTTTGCTGGTCGGCGCTAAGATGCAGTTGCTGGTTTTGGTAATTGGCACCTGAGCATGAGGTAGGGTAAAGCCCATCATCGGCCCGCCCATGATCAAACGCGGTAATTTTTTGTCGGCTTGGTAAGCAAACTTCTCTAGCAGATGCGCAACTGGCGTGCCGAGCAGCGTCCATACATTGGTTGGTTGTTTAAAGGTATTACCGGTTAAGGTAACCACACGTTGAATCAGGGGTTCGCCATCGATGACTGCACGTTTAATCGCATGTATTGAGCCGATATTTTGCATCATCAAACCAATATCCGCCGGAATGCCATTATTAGGCACCTCAAGGTTGGTCAAAATTTTGATCAACTGTTTTTCACCGCCAGAAGGATATTTAGTCGGGATCACTCGGATCAGCAAATCTTTTTCTTTTGCCGCTTGCTCTAATGCTTGGATGGCTTCTGGTTTGTTATCTTCAATGCCGATAATCGTCAGCTTAGGGCGCAATATATGCTCGACAATACTGATCCCTTGAATGATCTCGTCGGCATGGAAGCGCATCAGTGCATCATCGGCAGTAATGTAAGGCTCACATTCAGCTGCGTTAATGATCAATATTTCGGTACGTGATAGCCCAGTTTGAATTTTTTTTGCGGTTGGGAATCCCGCACCGCCCATTCCTGAAATGCCGGCGTTGCGGATGATTTCAATCAGTTGTTCGGCTGAATACTGAGTAAAATCGGCGATTGATTGGCGCTCTATCCACGATTCTTGACCATCAGGGCGTAGCACAATGCACATTTCTGGCAATCCTGAAGGATGAGCGGTTGTGCGTGGTTCTATTGCGATGATTTCTCCAGACGTCGGCGCATGCACTGGCAGCATAAATGTCGTTGTATATTTGGTGAGTGCTTGACCTTTGAGCACCCGCTGCCCGACCTCAACCAGTAGATCGCCCGCTTTACCTATGTGCTGCTTTATTGGCAGAACAAGTTCATGAGCAATGGGAGCATGAGCGATAGCGGTTTGTGTTGATTGCTGTTTATTTTCAGGTGGATGAATGCCACCGGGGAAATCCCAAAGACGACCAGCTTGGATTTGTTCAATTAATGACAACATACCTATCCTTAATGCGCACTTTTTTGCGAATTAGACGCAGGTTCAACGATATTCACGACTGGGATAGCATTCATTTGCCATTTCCACGTTTCGGGAGTGGTCTCTAATGGGATCATCTCGATACAGTCAGTTGGGCAAGGGGCAACACACAAATCACAACCAGTACACTCGTCTTTTATTACGGTATGTAAGGCTTTGGTGCCTCCGACGATAGCATCGACAGGGCAAGCTTGGATGCACTTGGTACAGCCAATACACATATCTTCGTGAATAAAAGCAACGGTTTTGACCTTATTATCCAAATCATGGGCGGATTCTTGAACTTCAACCCCCATTAAATCAGCTAACTTTTCAATCGTCGCTTGGCCACCTGGTGGGCATTTATTAATCGTATCACCATTGGCGATCGCTTCAGCATAAGGTCGACAGCCCGGATAGCCACATTGACCACATTGCGTTTGCGGTAAAATGGCATCGATTTGATCAACAATCGGATCGCCTTCGACTTTGAAGCGAACAGAAGCAAACCCCAAAATAGCCCCAAACACGGCAGCCAGTGCCGCCAGCGCAAGAATGGCGATCAGTAACGTACTCATTTATTTCACCAAACCGGTAAAGCCCATAAAGGCCAAAGACATTAAACCTGCGGTGATCATGGCAATGGAAGCACCTTTAAACGGAGCGGGAACATCGGCGACCTGAATGCGCTCACGCATCGCCGCAAAAAGAATTAGCACCAGAGAAAAGCCAACCGCTGCCCCAAAACCATAAATAATCGATTGGATAAAGTTATGATTTTCATTGATATTGAGCAGCGCTACGCCAAGCACTGCGCAGTTGGTGGTAATTAAGGGTAAGAAAATACCTAATAAACGGTATAAAGTGGGGCTGGTTTTATGAACGACCATCTCCGTAAACTGCACCACCACTGCAATCACCAAAATAAAACTCATGGTGCGCAAATACTCAATACCAAGTGGCGCGAGAATGTAACTTTCAACAAGATAGGCACATACAGAGGCAAGGGTTAGGACGAACGTCGTCGCTAACCCCATACCAATCGCAGTTTCGAGTTTTTTCGACACACCCATAAAAGGGCATAAGCCTAAGAATTTTACCAGTACAAAGTTGTTAACCAGAACAGTGCCGATTAACAGCAAAAAATAGTCGGTCATAGTGATCGTTGTCTTAAATTCCGAGCTGGGCATTATCCTGCTTTGCGCAGTCAATAACAACCGAGTAAAACAAAGGTTTTAGTATGTTGACTACAAAGTATACGTAATAATTGCGGTTAGAGAGTAAATCCTTTGATTGGCAACCTGATGCGAAGAGGAATTTGAACCATTAAGCTAAGATTGTGCTGAACTTTATTGATTGTGCTCGGTCATATTCGCCATAGGTTGTATCCCCTTCCTACCTGCAACTCCAAGTGGTTTGGGTAGAGTTTGTCGATTTACGTTACTCAGGATTGTTGATTGGATTATTTACGTCGCCCTCGTTACCGATTATTCGCCTTACTGTTGATCAGTTGGGTGATGGTGCTGTGTCTGGCGAAAAATAGCGGTGTGTTAAGTTTTTGCCCTGAGGCGTCCTCGGTGCTCGCTGAGCTGGTGTTGGCCGACAACGATACCTTGAGTGAGTCATGCCATTTAACAGAAAAACTGCTGAGTCATCATTTACAACAATTAGTGGAGCTATTTAGCCCATTATTGTGGTTAACGGTTGCGATCATCGTCAGTCAACGGCTGATGAGTCGTTTACCTTTTACCATTTTTCGCGAACCGAGAGTTCCCAAGCGGCGACCCCATCTTCAACTGTGTGTTTTCCATGAATAAAACCAGCATGTATTGGCATTAAAGCTACAAACCTGTTGGTGTTTATTAATAAGGAAAAACCATGTTCCCTGTATTTAGAATCTTCTTAACACGTTTAGTGCGTGTCTGTTTGTTATTAAGCTTATTTAGCTCGTTCTTGGCGCAGGCTGAAGTCGTTGCTACCGATTGGTTGACCGATGCTTATCATCCACCTGTTGCGGTACGTTTGGTGTTAACTGGCCAAAGCGATCCGCAAAGCGGAGAGGCTGCTGGTTATCTGGAGGTAAAGTTAGATAAGGGATGGAAAACCTATTGGCGATCTCCCGGAGAAGGCGGTGTTGCCCCAGAAATTGACTGGTCTGCATCTGAAAATGTGAGTGACTTTCAGTGGCATTGGCCGTTTCCTAGTCGTTTTTCGCTGCTTGGTATTGAAACGATCGGTTATCAAGGTGATACGCTCTTTCCGATCACGCTTAAAATACAAGACTGGCAACAGCCAGTCCTGTTTAAGGCGCGCTTACGGCTCTCATCCTGTTCGACCGTTTGTGTGATCACTGACTATCCCGTTGAGCTGAGCTTTGTTCCTGATCAGTTGATGCCTAGTAGTAATGAAGTGGCGCAATATGCACAGGCGATGAGTCGGGTACCGCAAAAAACGCAGCAATTATTGACATTAGGCGCTGTCTGGGATGAGGCTCAGCAACGTTTACAAATCACCGCACACAACCCACAAGGTTGGCAGCAGCCGGATCTCTTACTTGATGGTCAAAGTGATAAAGTCGCAGAAAGTAGCTTTACTCAACCACGAATTCAGGTTGATGGGCAAAACTTGACGGCGACATTTACTGTTTCTAGTTGGCTCGGTAAAGCGGATTTGAGTGGTGAATCCGTACAAGTTACTTTTGCTGATCAGTCGCTATTGGTTGAACAAACCGTGGCGATTGAATCTGGTCTGATTGAATCCACAACCTCAGGTTGGGGACTGGTGCTGATGTTTGCTAGTGCGTTACTGGGTGGTTTGATTTTAAATGTCATGCCGTGTGTGTTACCGGTATTAGGCATGAAGTTAACGTCAGTGTTGACCTTGGATAAACCGCAGCGTCGTAGTGTCCGCTTGCAGTTTCTCACTTCGGCCGCAGGAATACTCAGTGCTTTTTGGTTGATAGCCATAGGATTATTGGCTCTGAAATGGAGTGGTCAGGCAATCGGCTGGGGTATTCAATTTCAAAGTGCCAGCTTTATTGTTCTAATGCTGCTGATCACCACCTTGTTTGGCGCCAATATGCTCGGCTTATTCGAGTTACGTTTGCCAGTGAGTGCTTCGACATGGATGGCAACGCGCGGCTCCGATCAGCGTTATTTGGGTCATTATTTACAAGGTATGTTCGCAACTTTATTAGCAACGCCTTGTTCGGCGCCTTTTTTAGGCACGGCGGTCGCTTTCGCATTGGGCGCAGACACGCTCACCCTATGGTTTATTTTTACCGGCTTGGGTATAGGTATGGCGCTACCTTGGTTACTGGTGGCACTGTTTCCTCAGCTTGCACTCCGGCTGCCGAAACCGGGTGCGTGGATGAACCGTATAAAAATCCTTTTTGGCTTGATGTTATTGGCCACCTCATTGTGGTTATTAACCCTACTCGCTGCCCATTGGCCGCTGTGGGCAATACTGCTTTATCTGTTATCTACTCTAGCACTGTGTGTTTGGCAAGGATGGAGACACTACGGCGCTCAGCGTATCGTTCTCTTCGTGCTCATTACCGTATTGTCTTTTGGCGCTGGTCTGTGGCTGGCCAAACTCAGTACCACTCATGGACTGACTCAGCTTACTGACGATTTACCCTGGCAGCCACTGATAGCAGAGCAAATTGCTGAGCATGTAGAGCAAGGTAAAGTGGTGTTGGTTGATGTCACAGCTGACTGGTGCATTACTTGTAAGGTCAATAAAATGAACGTGTTATTACAAAATCCCGTTCATAAAGCTCTACAGAAAGAAGAGGTGGTTTTGATACGCGGCGATTGGACGCTGCCCAGTGAATCGGTTACTCGTTTTTTACAAAACCATGGCCGATTTGGTGTGCCGTTTAATATCGTTTATGGCCCTCAAGCTCCGCAAGGCATTGCTCTGCCCGTGTTATTAACCGATCGTGCGGTGATGGATGCCTTGCGTCAGGCAAAAGGAGAAGCACGATGAAGAAAAAGCGCTTATTACATCTAGGACGTGAGTGGTTGATGGTTGGTTTGCTACTGATCGTCGTTTCTGTGGCTATCGATCAATGGCGTAGCCAACAGATGCCAGAGCGTAATCAATTCAGTTTACAGGCGGTGGATCTCCAAGGTCAGTCAATCGATATTCAAGCCATGAGTGCAGAGAAACCCATGGTGATCTATTTTTGGGCCAGTTGGTGCAATATATGTCGCTTTGTCACCCCAACAGTCAATTGGCTCAGTCAATACTACCCAACGTTAGGTATTGCGCTCTCTTCTGGTAGCGATGAGCAGATACGACGTTATTTGGCTTATCATGACATTGAATTTCCTCAGCTTAACGATCCTCGCAGTCAAATAGGACAGGATTGGCATATACGTTACACGCCAACAATCATGATAGTCCATCAAGGGAAAATTGAATTTATTACCAGCGGTTTGACCACTCCATGGGGATTATTGGCTCGTTTGTGGCTAGCAAGTTATCCCCTTGCTACTTGAAGCTGCAGGGGGGTTGGCCACGTTCGTTCACCCCAATCACATAGCCTATCTATGCTCATGGGGACTTACTCACTTGCCGCCTACCTGCAACTCCAAGTTGTTTGGGTATAGTCATTATTAAATAAAGGATAAAACATGAAAATCTACAAAATGGTGTTGACCGGCTTATTAGCCACCTTTTCACTGAGTAGTGCTGCTGCATTGACGGTAGAGCAAACCAAACAGTTGGCGGATATTGAACAAATTTTACAACGTAATCCGCAAGTGATTGAGAATTTACACAGCACGTTACGTATGTACGAGCAACAAGCCAATCGTTTTGAGCAGGTATTAAAGGATAATCAAGCCTATTTATACAACAACCCTGATCACCCGAGTTTTGGTGCTCAAGACCCTGAATTAACGCTGATTTTTTTCACCGATTACAGCTGCCCGTGGTGTAAAAAACTCGATCCGGTATTGCATGAGTTGGTCAAACGTTACCCGACGATCAAAGTGGTGAGTGTGCTGGTGCCGCTGAAAGAACTCGATAGTCCAGTTAATTCGGCCAGCTATGCATTAAACCTATGGCAGACGGACCAACAAAAATTTACTCAAGCGGATGAATTGTTGGTCAAAAAACCGGGCGCGCATAATCCACAGTCGTTACTGCAAGTCGCTCAAAAAACCGATACCAGCCAAGCGCTGAATGCACAGGAAAAAACCCAACAACAATTGGCGAAAAACTATCAGCTATTTAGTGAATTAGGGCTAAACGGTACGCCGGCGCTGTTAATTGGCCAGCAAATTATTCCCGGCTATCTACCGCTAGATAAGTTAGCGCCATTAATTCGTGAAAAACTCGCGAAATAATCTTTCACTTAGCAAGTGATTTCTATTTGTTGAGGAAATGCAATAGGTGCTGATCTATTTTTTGTTGTTATTGTGCAAGAAATTGTAAGTAAAAATGACATTTCCTTAACATTGCGCTCACGTTGACAGAACAAAAATTGACTTTAGCTCAATACCTCTCTGCTAATCTGCTGTTCACCTCGCTTTCCGCAGGAATAACATCTGCTACGACACGCAGCTAATTGAAGCTGTATACATGGAGTGATCATTGAGATGAATAGGTTAACGAGAGCTATTATTATTGCTATGTTGCTGGGTATTGCTACCGGACAAGGTATTCGTTGGTATACCCCTGTTCAGCCAGAAGAGTTTGCCAATAACATAACCCTAATCACGGATGTGTTTTTACGGCTGATCAACATGATTATTGCCCCTTTAGTGTTTACCACGTTAACCGTCGGCATTGCTAAAATGGGAGATACGACAACGGTTGGGCGTATAGGAATTAAAACCTTAATGTGGTTTATGATGGCGTCAATGATGTCATTAATTCTTGGCTTGGTGATGGTGACCATTCTGTCCCCAGGTGTTGGTTTACATTTAGATATTCCTTCCAGTTCCCTAGCCAGTGGTGTTGATGCACAAGCACTAAGCTTCCGGGACTTTGTTATTCACGCTGTACCAAGAAGCGTGATTGAAGCCATGGCCAGTAATCAAATTCTACAAATTGTGGTGTTTTCTCTATTTTTTGGTCTAGCTGCTGCCGCTATTGGTGCTCCAGCTTACCCAGTAATTGATATGCTAAAAAGTGTGTCAGAGATCATGCTGAAGGTAACCGCTTATGTGATGAACTTTGCTCCATTTGCTGTCTTTGCGGCAATCAGTGCCATGGTGGCTAAAGAAGGAATGGGGATTTTGAGTACCTATGGTACGTTCATGGGGCAATTTTATCTCTCACTCAGTATATTGTGGGGCGCATTATTGTTGATGGGAGCCTTGGTGCTTGGGCGACGCGTGTTTACTCTGTTTCGCATGATACGTGAGCCAATACTGTTGGCATTTTCAACGGCAAGTTCAGAATCTGCCTATCCAAAAACGCTAGAAAGTTTAAGTGCTTTTGGTACTCCTAAGCGAATTTCTAGTTTTGTATTACCGATGGGCTACTCATTTAATCTTGATGGTTCGATGATGTACTGCACCTTTGCCGTTATGTTTATCGCCCAAGCTTATGGGATTGAGTTAACCATGGCACAACAAGTGACCATGTTACTCATTTTAATGGTCACGTCTAAAGGTATGGCAGGCGTGCCTCGCGCGTCATTAGTGGTGATCGCCGCCACGCTCCATCAATTTCACATCCCTGATGCGGGCATATTGTTATTACTCGGCATTGATCACTTCCTAGATATGGGACGTTCAGCGACCAATGTATTGGGTAATGCGATTGCTGCTGGTGTCGTGGCGAAAAGTGAAGAGGGTAATGAAACCCCGCTTGAAGAAAATGTGGCTTAACCGCTAGGTTAATCGAGTTATGTTGTTGCCTTCTCAGTTGTGAGAAATATAAATAGACTAAAAGCAAAAAAGACGCCCTAGGACGTCTTTTTTCTGGAATTTGGCTCCCCCTGCGGGACTCGAACCTGCGACATACGGATTAACAGTCCGCCGTTCTACCAACTGAACTAAGGGGGAATAGTTTTGCGGCGAGAATACTACTTATCCGCTCTTTTTCTGTCAATATCTACCCCTTAAAAAATCATAGATATTTTTGATGATAGAGACTTTACTTTTCTGTACTCCTTATCAGGCATGCGTTGCATTTACTTATCCACCAATTTTGTGGATAAGTGTATAAGGGGATTTGTAAAATTAGCCGTAGTTCCAATTGTTATCATACTCCCGCCAGTGTAATCGATTGCTTTTTATGGCTAGTATTTTGACTTTATAGGATTTTTTAGTTTTACCCACAGATTGTTCAGGTGTAGTTGTCAGATTCATGATTATTGCAGTGATGCGAGGTCGAGAGTCTTTTTGTGGATAAGTAATGGGATGTTTTTTGTACCAAAGGGATAATCGTTACGCGTTTTTAGTGTTAACACCTAAACTACTTGCGAGTTTGCAGCGCTGACCGGACAATAGTCATTCAAAGCAATGAATGCAGCAGGATAATGGGTAATGAGCAAAACGTTTGAGCTGGTCTCTGAATACCAACCCTCTGGCGATCAGCCGGAGGCAATTGAACGATTATTGGCAGGCATTGATGCGGGATTGGCGCACCAAACCTTATTGGGAGTAACGGGATCGGGAAAAACCTTCACGTTAGCGAATGTGATAGCTCAAGCCCAACGCCCAACCATTTTATTAGCACCGAATAAAACATTAGCGGCCCAGCTTTATGGTGAGATGAAAAGTTTTTTTCCTCACAATGCGGTGGAGTATTTTGTCTCATACTATGATTACTATCAGCCGGAAGCGTATGTTCCAACTACCGATACCTTTATCGAAAAAGATGCTTCGGTTAACTCTCATATTGAACAGATGCGCCTATCGGCGACCAAAGCGCTATTAGAGCGTAAAGATGCGATCATCGTCGCTTCGGTATCGGCAATTTATGGCTTGGGCGACCCCGATTCTTACCTAAAAATGATGTTGCATCTAAGACGCGGCGATGTGCTTAACCAACGTGACATGTTACGGCGCTTAGCAGAGTTGCAATACAGCCGTAATGATGTTGCTTTTGAGCGCGGTCAGTTTCGGGTTCGCGGTGAGGTGATTGATATTTTCCCAGCCGAATCGGAGCAAGAAGCGGTTCGGGTTGAAATGTTCGACGATGAAATTGAGTGCATCAGTCTGTTTGACCCATTAACGGGTGTCATTCGCCAGCGTGATTTGGCGCGTTTTACCGTTTACCCCAAAACCCATTATGTAACACCTCGCGAGCGGATTCTTGATGCGATTGAACAGATCAAACAAGAGTTACAACTTCGGCGTCAAACCCTGTTAGATAATAATAAGCTATTGGAAGAGCAGCGCATCTCACAACGGACACAATTTGATATCGAAATGATGAATGAACTGGGTTTTTGTTCAGGCATTGAAAACTATTCTCGATATTTAAGTGGTCGTAGCGCTGGTGAACCGCCACCGACCTTATTTGATTACTTGCCTCACGATGGTTTATTGGTAATTGATGAATCACACGTGACGGTACCGCAAATTGGCGCCATGTATAAAGGCGACCGCTCACGCAAAGAAACCTTGGTTGAATTTGGCTTTCGTTTACCGTCAGCGTTGGATAACCGACCTTTAAAATTTGAAGAGTTTGAAGCCTTAGCACCGCAAACGATTTTTGTATCTGCAACGCCGAGTGTCTATGAATTAGAGAAATCCGCAGGTGATGTGGTTGAGCAGGTCGTCCGGCCAACGGGGTTACTCGACCCTGAGATTGAAGTACGTCCCGTAGCCACTCAAGTTGATGACCTATTATCAGAAATACGCATTCGGGCCGCCAAAGAGGAACGAGTGCTCGTAACGACACTGACTAAGCGTATGGCGGAAGACTTGACCGAGTATTTACACGAGCACGGGGTAAAAGTGCGCTATTTACACTCGGATATTGATACCGTTGAACGGGTGGAGATTATTCGTGATTTACGACTAGGAGTGTTTGATGTCTTAGTTGGGATCAACTTATTACGCGAAGGTCTGGATATGCCGGAAGTATCCTTAGTCGCGATTTTAGATGCTGATAAAGAAGGTTTTTTACGTTCAGAGCGCTCATTGATCCAGACTATAGGTCGCGCTGCGCGTCATTTGCGTGGTAAGGCGATTTTGTACGGGGACAACATTACCAAGTCAATGCGTAAAGCGATTGATGAAACCGAGCGTCGCCGTGAGAAGCAGCAAGCGTATAACCAACAGCGGGGAATAGAACCTCAAGCGCTAAGACGCAGCATTAAAGATATTATGGAATTAGGCGATGCGACGAAGCCGAAACAGCAGAAAGCGAGCAAAGTTGTGCCACTTGCTAAGGTTGCTGAACCCGGTGCGAGTTATGACTTACTCACTCCCCAGCAGTTAGAAAAGCAGATCATGAAGCTCGAAGCTGAAATGTACAAACACGCACAAGATCTCGAATTTGAATTGGCGGCTCAAAAGCGCGATCAAATTACGCAGTTACGTCAGCAGTTTATCGCTAATAGCTAGAGTATATAAGAGTTGCATACGGGATAATGGTAATAAGGAGTTTGCAAAATGCGACTCTTGATGCAACAATTAAGCAAAATGCAAAAATAAAATGGCTGGGTAGGCAATTGAGCGAAAATAACGTTAAAACCAAGTATCTATTGATGGTTGAGGATACGGCTTCTGTGGCAGCATTGTACCGATCCTATCTGACTCCGCTAGAGATTGACATTAATATCGTCAGCACCGGGCGCGATGCGATAGAGAGCCTTAACCGACGAACGCCCGACTTAATCCTGTTAGATTTACGTTTGCCTGATATGACAGGAATGGATGTGCTTGCCGCTGTAAAAAAACAATCTCCCGATGTGCCGATCATCTTTATGACCGCACATGGTTCGATCGATACTGCGGTCGAGGCGATGCGTCAAGGTGCGCAAGACTTTCTGATTAAGCCGTGTGAGGCGGATCGGCTACGTATTACCGTCAATAATGCGATGCGCAAAGCGAATAAGCTTAAAAGCGAAAATTACGATCCAAATAATCAAAACTATCAAGGTTTTATTGGCAGTAGCCAAACGATGCAGGCGGTATATCGCACGATTGATTCCGCAGCGAGCAGTAAAGCCAGCATTTTTATTACCGGCGAGAGTGGTACTGGTAAAGAAGTGTGCGCCGAAGCGATTCATGCCGCCAGTAAGCGAGGCGACAAACCGTTTATCGCCATCAACTGTGCTGCGATTCCAAAAGACTTAATTGAAAGTGAACTTTTTGGTCACGTCAAAGGTGCCTTTACCGGAGCCGCCTCAGATAGACAGGGCGCTGCGGAGTTGGCTGATGGTGGAACGCTCTTTTTGGATGAGCTGTGCGAGATGGATCTTGATCTGCAAACCAAATTATTGCGTTTTATCCAGACTGGTACTTTTCAAAAAGTCGGCTCTTCTAAGCTACACAGTGTCGATGTGCGCTTTGTTTGTGCGACGAACCGTGATCCCTGGAAAGAAGTTCAACAAGGCCGTTTTCGCGAAGACTTATATTACCGTTTATACGTGATTCCATTACATTTACCGCCACTACGAGAACGGGGCGATGATGTGATTGAAATTGCTTATTCATTATTAGGTCATATGGCGAAAGAGGAAGGCAAAGGATTTGTTCGCCTCTCTTCAGAAGTAACAGAGCGTTTTAAGCATTATGAATGGCCAGGTAATGTGCGTCAGTTACAAAACGTACTGCGTAATGTTGTGGTATTGAATGATGGACAAGAAATTACCTTATCGATGCTGCCTCCGCCACTCAATGCGCCAAGAATGGCAGAGCCTACCTTTTTGTCTCAGAATGAGAAGGTGCTTTCTGTGCATGATATTTTTCCGTTATGGCTAACGGAAAAGCAAGCGATAGAAAAAGCCATTGAAGTGTGTGATGGCAATATTCCAAGAGCGGCGAGTTATTTGGATGTCAGTCCCTCAACGATTTATCGCAAACTGCAAACCTGGAATGAAAAAGAGCAGGAAAAGGAGCGTTAGAGACGTTATGCAGTGGATGAATACCGAAAAAATTGATGCATTGGCTCAAGAGATTGGCAAAGAGAATATTCCTATCTTAATGGATATTTTTTTAGGTGAACTTCGCCTTTATCATCAGCAGCTCACTCAAGGGGCTGATGGCGGCAATATGACTTACTTAATTGAAATTAGTCATGCTCTTAAAAGCAGTGCCGCCAGTTTTGGTGCCGATAAGCTGTGTGCTTTTGCGACACAAATCGATAGCAATGCCAAGCAGGGGATTGCAATGAATGAAGAAACAGAAACGGCTAAGATGCTAGAGATACTCAGCGAAACTACCCAGTGTTATGCTCAGTTACAAAGCGCGGTGCATTAACCGCTTCAAACCTGTCTTATAACAAGGCGCATTTTACTGGAAGGAAAATCAGTGTTAGCGGAACGAGCTGGGCAAATGGTGATTTTTGCTACTTTGGTGCAGCAAAAAGGCTTTACCGCTGCCGCCAAGCAATTGGGGGTATCGGTCTCTCATGTCAGTAAACAGTTGGCTTTACTTGAAGCGTCTTTGGGAATTAAGTTGGTACAACGTACAACGCGGAGTGTCACCATTACCGAAGCGGGGCAAGGTTTTTATCGGCATTGTGCCGAGTTACTTCGTTTGGTCGATGAAGCGCAAGCTGAAGTTGAAAGTCAGCGTGATGAAGTCGCTGGGCTGCTGCGTTTGGGTTTATCGCAATCTTTTGGCACTTTACATGTTTTACCTGCGCTAGAATCGTTGCGTCAACGTTATCCTGAGCTACAAGTCGAGGTCCACCTGTTTGATCATCGTGTTGACATGTTACAAGAGGGGCTCGATTTATGGATAACCAGCAATGAGCATATACCTCAGGGATACATTGCTCAGCGTCTAGCGGATAGCCGTTTTGTTGTGGTCGCCTCACCGGACTATTTACTACACCATGGTACGCCGCATACTCCGGAAGCGTTATCAGAGCACAATTGTTTGATTTATCGAAGTTGGGATCGTGACTATACCCGTTGGTCTTTTGCAAAATCGGATCACAAGTTGACCATACAAGTTTCGGGTAACTACTCGGTTGATTTAGCGGAAGCGGTACGTGATGCTGCAGTGGCTGGATGGGGGGTAGCGTATCTAGCGACGTATCTGCTTAAAGATGAATTTCGTCACGGACAATTGATTCAATTATTGCCAGATTGGCACGCCAACCAAAATATGCCGTTTTATGCGGTTTATCCTAGCCGCCAGCATATGCCTAAGAAAACGTCGGCGGTGATCGACTTTATCAAAGACAAATTAGCGAGTCCTTGTTACTGGGACAGCCGCTTAGAGCCTTATGTGCGCTTCGCATCGACAGGATGCTAAGTCTGCCACCTACTTAATGTTTCAATCTCCCCCTGTTTTTCTTGTCTGGCAACATTGGTCGTCTATGCATGAATTTGTTCTTTTTCTTAAGTAATTCTTTCCATGACTAGAAACATTATTTCCATATAGAAATAGTATCAAAAAGCAAACGTTTGTTTTGTTGAAATTCAATGGCTTAAATAGTCAGTGATCGCGTGGATTATTTTTGATCTACTCCGTTAACATTTGCTACTTGCGTATCTACTTTTGCGCTATAGAATGCCTCGCCTTGCATTATTAGTAACTTTTCGGATTGGATTTATGATCTCATTACTTGGTGTGATAGCCATTTTAAGCGTTGCTTGGCTATTTTCTGCAGATAGAAAAAATATTCGACTTAGAACGGTCGGTTTGGCTTTTTTGTTGCAAGTAGGTTTCGCCCTGTTGGTGCTCTACGTGCCAGCAGGTAAAGATATACTCAATGGGGTGACAGGCGCCGTTGCTCATTTGATCGATTATGGCCAAGAAGGGATCAGCTTTATCTTTGGTGGGTTAGCCAGTGAGAAAGTAGGCTTTGTATTTGCCATTCATGTCCTTGGTATCATTATCTTTTTCTCTGCGTTAATTTCCGGGTTATACCATATTGGCTTGATGCCGAAAGTGATTAATTTGATTGGCGGAGCGCTACAAAAATTACTGGGTACTGGCCGAGCAGAATCGCTGTCAGCAACCGCCAATATTTTTGTGGGTATGATTGAAGCTCCCCTTGTGGTTAAGCCTTATTTAAAGCAGATGAGTGATTCACAGTTTTTTGCGGTGATGACTTGTGGTTTGGCATCGGTTGCCGGAGGCACCTTGGTCGGTTATGCGTCATTGGGCGTCAATTTGAACTATTTGATTGCCGCCGCGTTTATGTCTGCGCCTGCCGGTTTATTAATGGCAAAAATGTTGTTTCCAGAAACGGAAACTTACCAACAAAAGGCCGAAATCGATATTGATATTCCAAAGGCAACCAATGTCGTCGAAGCGATGGCTGATGGGGCGATGTCTGGACTACGAATTGCGGTTGCGGTCGGCGCGACACTGCTGGCTTTTGTTAGCGTGATTGCCTTACTCAATGGTCTATTAGGCTGGGTAGGGGACGGGATCGGCATCACATTAAGTTTTGAGCTGATACTGGGGTATTTATTTGCACCAATAGCATGGTTATTGGGCATTCCATGGCATGAGGCGATTACCGCCGGATCGCTGATTGGTAATAAAATCGTCATCAATGAGTTTGTCGCTTTTATTCAATTCATCAACGTACAATCACAATTGAGTGAACATTCGCAAGCGATCATAACGTTTGCTTTATGTGGTTTTGCTAATATTTCGACGATGGCGGTCTTGATCGGTGGCTTGGGGAGTTTAGTACCAGAGCGGCGCAGTTTTATCTCTCAATATGGTTTTAGAGCGATTGGGGCTGGCGTTTTGGCTAATTTAATGAGCGCTGCATTGGCTGGTGTGATCTTATCACTATAAATATAAACGGGGCGAGAGAGATTATTACTCGCCCCGTTTTTGTCTCACATGTTACTTCTCATTGTTAATCAGAGATAATTAATGCGAGTGATTAAAGTTGCGTTTTATCTTGAGTATGGAACTGTTCGCACGCCATCATGGTGTTTTCAATTAAACTTGCTACCGTCATCGGGCCAACCCCACCAGGAACCGGAGTGATAAAACTGGCTCGTGTGCGTGCAACTTCAAAATCGATATCACCAATCAATTGTCCAGAAGCAAGACGGTTGATACCGACATCAATCACTACAGCTCCTTCTTTCACCCAAGATCCGGGAATAAAATTAGGCTTACCGACCGCGACGACTAAAATGTCGGCTTGACGAACATGGTGTTCAAGATCTTTAGTGAAACGATGGCAGGTTGTCGTTGTACAGCCTGCCAGTAGTAATTCGAGACTCATTGGACGCCCTACAATATTCGATGCACCAACGACAACGGCATGTTTACTCCGCAATTCGATATTGTAACGTTCTAATAAGGTAATGATCCCCTTAGGGGTGCAAGAGCGCAGTTTAGGGATACGCTGAGCTAAGCGACCGAGATTATAAGGATGAAATCCATCGACATCTTTATCCGGTACAATTCGCTCTAGTACTTGGGTCGTATCAATGCCAGCAGGTAGAGGAAGTTGAACAAGAATACCGTCAATAGTGTCGTCTTGATTCAACGTATCGATTAACGCTAAGAGCTCTGCTTCGCCCGTTGTTGCCGGTAGATCATAAGATTTCGAGACAAATCCGACTTCTTCACAGGCGCGACGTTTGCTGCCGACATAGACTTGCGAAGCCGGATCTTCGCCGACAAGAACAACCGCAAGTCCAGGAGCCCGTAGTCCCAAATCGGTGCGGGCTTTTACTCGTGCTGCGACTTCAGATCGCACCGTTTGCGAGATTAATTTTCCATCAATATATTGAGCCGTCATAACATTCCTTACTTACACTGCAAAGCACAAAATTTTGCGCGCATTGTGGCAGATGACAAGCAAAATATCTATAAGCAAACGTTTGCTATTTGATTTTTAATGTTTGTGCGGATTTTTCTGTTTCAAATTCGGTAAAGATGATCCGCTAAATAGTGATGAGTCATGCTATTTTAGTAAGACGTTATGTGGTTGGCTGACGACGACATCGTGAGTTATGTACTCGTTAACCCGTTTTAAAATAGTACTTTTGCTTTATATTTAGGCACTTGATAGAAAATAACGGTCAAAAGCGTTGATTTACGCGCTTGAACTCGTATAATCCTTTCCCGTAACGCGCCCTTAGCTCAGCTGGATAGAGCACCTGCCTTCTAAGCAGGTGGTCACAGGTTCGAATCCTGTAGGGCGTGCCATATTTTAAGCCCCAGTACTTGTACTGGGGCTTTTTGATCGGCGCTTATTGTTTGAAGCGCACGACAAGTTCATGCAAATCGTCCGAGACCTTATCGACATCATTAATACAGTCATTCAACTGATTTGCACTCCGTTGGGTGGATGCCGCTAAGTTTGAAATATTGACGATTTGTTGATTAACGTCCTCTGCTACATGAGCTTGCTGCTCAACCGCAGTAGCAATTTGTGCTGACATATCAGCAATCTGCTCAACGGCCTGTGAAATACCTTCCAATACTTCACTACTTTTTAAGACGTATCCTAGTCCTTCTTCAGCATTTTGCACGCCTACTTTGGATACGTTTACTGCTTGCTGAGCTCGACCGGTCAGCTCAGAAATAATATTGTGGATATCTTGTGTTGATTGCTGAGTTCGAGTCGCTAATACGCGTACCTCATCAGCGACGACAGCAAAACCTCGTCCTTGCTCTCCAGCTCTTGCCGCTTCGATAGCCGCATTAAGTGCTAATAGATTCGTTTGTTCAGCAATATTTTCAATGATTTGGGCGACTTGAGCAATTTTTGTGGTCTGCTCAGAAACACTTTCAACAGAGTGACCAATCTGCTGCACCGTTTGTTTGAGCTTTTCAATTGAATCTCGAGTAATGTGGGCCGTTGTGACGCCGTTTTGAGTCAACGTATTGGCTGTTGATGCTTGCCCCGCCGTATTATTAACATGCTCGGAAACATCATTGATTGAAGTGCTCATTTGGTTCATCGCCGCAGCGACAGTCTCGGTTTCGGCTTGCTGGCGTATGATTTCTTTACGGGCGCTTTGAGTTAAGCTTTGCCCACGCTTCATGCCCGATGAAACGTCACTGGCCGCGTTTTCAATTCGCGCCAAAATGGTACTGAGATGAGCGGCTTGACTGTGGAGGGAGACTTTAATCGTTCCTAGATCGCCACTATCGTCTGTATAAGTGCTGACCGCTAACGGGTGACTAAATGAGTTTTTCAGTAGTGCGCTGAGTGATGCAAACATTTTCTTGCGTGAGTATGAGATCCAAGCCGAGAAGATAACAACACTCAATAGAAAAAAGCGCTCAGAGAGTTGAGAGTAACCGATATTCCATAAAACGATGGCGAACAAGAAAGCGATACTTAACAATAGATATTCAGGGTGCGCGAGCAAAGCTAGTGACTTTGTTGATTTTCCAGACTTAATTCGTTGATAAAACTTTTCTGCACGAGCAACTGCTTGTCTCTCTGGACAAGAACGGACAGACTCATAACCCACGACTTTTCCATTTTTAGTAATTGGAGTGGCATAAGCATCTACCCAATAGAAATCGCCGTTCTTACAACGGTTTTTCACCAACCCCATCCAAGGCTTTCCTGCTTTTAGATATTGCCACATTACCTCAAATGCTTCAGCGGGCATGTCGGGATGGCGTACGATATTATGCGGTTGACCAATCAGCTCGTTCTTGCTGAAACCACTGATGTCGACGAAGGCATCGTTACATTCCAAAATAATACCTTGGGTGTCGGTCACCGTAATTAATTTGGTTTTTGGGTCAAAGGTTTTTTCTTTATTGGTCGTTGGTTGGTTATTACGCATAACGATATCCTAAGCAAGGGGATGCAGTGAATCAAATCCTTTCCATTAATAAGAGTAATACAAATTTGATAATCGGCTATGGCGTAATAGGGTAAATCCACTTGCTTATTTAAAAATAGGATCAGAATCGGTTCGGTTTACTTTTAAAGAATCGCAGGTTTTGCTTGATTATTATGCTACTATTTTCTGGTGTATAAGTTTGTTTGATAAGGCTCGTTGTTATGACTTCTTGCTCTGATCCTGTTTCTCGTGTGAGTTGTGCTCACTGCCAATCTCATGATGGACTGGAATTTTCATTTACGATGGCTTTTCAGCCGATCATTGATGTTAAAAATCGGACGATTTTTGGCTATGAAGCATTGGTGAGAGGCGAGCAGGAGCAGTCTGCTTACTCAATAATTTCTCAAATTAATGAGCATAACCGTTATTTGTTTGATCAAACTTGCCGAGTGAAGGCGATTCAGCTCGCTAGCCAATTAGGGTTAGATTCGATGTTGAGTATCAATTTTTTACCGAATGCGATTTATCAACCAGAACGCTGTTTGCGGACAACGATAGAAGCTGCTCAACGCTATGATTTTCCTATCTCCCGGATTTTATTTGAATTTACTGAAGTTGAAAAATTTGAAGATACGACACACGTTAAACGAGTAGTGGAGTATTATAAATCGTTGGGTTTTTTAACTGCGATTGATGATTTTGGTTCTGGCTATTCTGGATTGAATCTCTTGGCTGATTTTCAAACCAATATCGTTAAATTAGACATGCAGTTAATTCGTGGTATTGATGTGGATCTGACCCGACAAAGTATAGTACGTAACTGTTTAACGATGTTTAAAGATCTGAATATTACACCGTTGGCCGAAGGGGTTGAAACGCTGGCGGAGTTGGGCTGTTTAATCGCACTGGGCGTTCCATTAATTCAAGGTTATGTCTTTGCTAAACCTGGTTTTGAGTGTTTACCTAAACCGGATATTAACCACATATTGAATACCCTTCCTACTTGAAGCTGCAGCGATGTTGGCTACGTTCGTTCACCCCAATCACATAGTTTGCCTATGCTCATGGAGATTTACTCACTTGCCGCCTACCTGCAACTTCAACTCGTTTGGGTATAGTCTATAGCGGCGATGTATATCGAGCCTCCTCGGATAAAAACGCTAAGTAACAGGGTTACTTAGCGTTTTTTCTTATTATCTTATGCGATGTTTCAGCATGAGAGGAGTCTATTAGGTTTAGATAATGACAACAATCGCCAATAGCACCAATAATCCCCCCAAAATAGAAGGGCGTTGGAAGCGGTTCGCCGCTTTTAGCTCTGAACCAGGGACAACGGGCACGGTGGTTGAAAGAGCAGCAACGGGACCCCCTGTTAAGAAGTACTGCATAACCGCACAACCACCAGCAGCGGCCGCGGCGGCGGCAAGTGGAGAAACATCGTATTTCAGTACAATCGTCAGAAATGGTAATACAATCGCTGCTGATGCTGCGTTTGATTGAGTGATCAAACCAGCAATCGCTGACACTAACAACATTACCACGATCGGTGCGTAGTTAAGCGCAGGATCAAACCAGTTGGCGACTATGTCTACGACACCAACATTACGAATGACAGTTGACATAAATAAGAAGCCGATAGTCGCAATGAGCGGGATAGCAACTCGTTGTACGCCTTCAAGCATCATTGACTCAGCTTGTCCTAGTGGTGTTTTGGCTAAAATGGCGACTAACAAAGCAGAGAACACACCAACTAAAAACACTGGATAACCGATAGTAAAACCAATCACCAAAGCAATGAAAGGTAAAATAGCGATTAAAAAGCTTTTGTCTTCATATTTATCTTTAATGTCTTGCAATATGGCATTGATTTGCTCTTGAGTATAAGTAATACCACTACGTTTTTGCTCAACGCGTAGACGCCAAAAGCTGATCGCAATAATTGATAAAGCGGTCACCGCACCAATGACGTTGATCATACCAAAGCCAATACCAGCAGTGGCGATGACAGCAAGTAGGGTTGGGTGAGTGAATCCACCAAAGTTACCTAAGTGACCGGCATGCGCTTGTAATCCTGCGACTTTATCTGGATTAACACCGAGTTTAATCGCGGCAGGACCAGTAATTACCGCAGTAATAGCGGGTTGGGTAAAGCCAGTCAGACCACCAATCACGCCAGCAGCGACGGTTCCTGCACTGGCAATGCCAGGGCCTCCTCCAAAGCGGCTACCCAACAAAATGATGCGTTGAATAATCACATTGAGGAAGCCGGTTTTTTCCATGACACCAATAAAAAGTAATACACCCGCCATATCAGCAATCACGGGGTGTAAACTGCCGTTGACCATTTTCAAAACAGTAATATCCGCACCACCGGTGACGGGGAAACCAGCCAGTAAAGCGGCCAATGTCGAGCCGATAATCGCGGTCATATACAGTGGCGTTCGACCACTGATCATTAATATCAGGGTAAGCCCGATAACTAATTGTGCAATAAGTAACATAGTACCTCTCTTAATTTAGTAATTGACGATCCCTTCTCACTTGCCGTTGCCGCGGTATTGAATGTATCAATGACACTTAATCATAATGTTACTAATCTTAAGGCCACGGATTCACTGACCACCGACTCGCTATCTCATGTTGTCTGGGCATCGACGATGTTGATGATGAACCATTTTGAGCAGAGAATATCACCACTTCAGAGTTAGATAATGAGTATAAAGTGTTATAAAAAGTAATTACCTAGTGTTTCAGTCTGTAAGATGAGGAAACTATACCGAATTAAAGGGGGGTAATGATGACAATGATCATGGTTGTTGGCGAAAAGAGACGGCCTTTCTCGGAGAAAGGCCGTTTTGTCTAATAGCTCTCAAAATCATCTTAAAGCGATGTCAGGGAGAAGGTGGTTGGAATCACGATGTTGCTTCAATCGTATTAATGGCGTGGATCAGTTTGTCGGATAGGTGAGCTTTTTGTCCGTTTTTGAAGTTAAACATGACTACGGTCGCCGAGCCTGTCGTGGTCACTTTGCCCATTTTTTTACTGACCGCTTGATATTCCATAGTAAAACGATCGCTTTGAATATCAACTACACGTGAACCAATCAGTAAGGTATCAGGAAAGGTGACCGGAATTTTGTAACGGCATTGGGTTTCACTTAGCACTGGGCCGATACCTGTACTTTGCGTTTCTTCCATCAGGGCAACTTGTTTGAAATAGTCGATACGCGCGGTTTCAAAATAACGAAAGTAAACCACATTGTTCACATGCTGTAGCGCATCCATTTCTCCCCAAGCCACAGGGATTTCAGTAATAACCGGAAAATCAGCGAGTAAATGTTCCATAAAAGTCAGTTCCTGTATTCGTGTGACTGGTTATTCTAGCGTGAACGACATGGATGATGGTGAGTTTGGTAACATTAATTTAACGTTTTGAGGGGTGAGTAGCAAAGTTAAAGACAACCTACGGTGAATAATTTCATTCTTAACAGTAGGTTGTCTTGATTGTGTGGCTCTTTGTTAAGAGAAGGTTAGTTTTTGGGGTGAGTAAATCCACCGTACAGATCCATACGACGATGGCGTAAATTAGTCACTGAGCCTTCAGTATTGAGCTGCTTCAGTTTATCGAGATCAACATCGGCAAAAATGATCATTTCGGTGTTAGGACTTGCTTCAGTGATTGTTGCATCATGTGGAAAAAAAACATCGGACGGTGAAAATACAGCCGATTGCGCATATTGAATATCGACATTATCAACCCGTGGCAGGTTACCGACGCTTCCCCCGATAGCCACATAACACTCATTTTCAATCGCTCTGGCTTGCGAGCAAAGCCGCACACGTTGATAGCCATTTTTGGTATCTGTCCAAAATGGCACAAAAATAATCTGCACATCTTGCTCTGCTAGCATCCTTCCTAGTTCTGGAAATTCACTATCATAACAAATTAAAATCCCCACTCGTCCGGCATCGGTTTCAAATACGCGGACTTGATTGCCTCCATCAATTACCCAGTCACGTTTTTCATGGGGAGTAATGTGTATTTTGTATTGTTCGTCGATAGAACCATCACGATGCAGCAAATACGCTACGTTATACAATTGACCATTTTCTAACACTGGCATGCTGCCAGCAATAATATTGATGTTGTAAGTGACGGCCAGCTTTGAGAAATGATGTTTGATTTGTTCACTAAAAGAAGCAAGAAAACGAATCGCTTCGACGCTGTTTTGTTCACGTTTTAATCCCATCAGTGGCGCATTAAAAAACTCCGGGAACAGGGCAAAGTCGGCTTGATATTTGGCTAATGAATCAATGAAAAACTCAGCTTGATCGAGCAAATCCTCTACGCCATCAACGGCGCGCATTTGCCACTGGATGATACCAATACGAACCAGCGTTTTTTCAACGTCGTGTACCGACTGAATATCTGCCTCATAGAAAAAATTATCCCATTCTAATAATGTTGCGTAGCCTTTTGAGTGGTCATCTTCTGGGAGATAATGGCGCATGATACGCTTAACATCAAAATCGTTCGCTAATTGAAAAGAGAGGATCGGGTCGTGTAACTCACGGCGTTTTACTTTTTCAATATAGTCAGCAACGGGCATTTGATCGGCGTGTTGAGCATAGCCTGGTATACGTCCACCCGCTAAAATCGCCTTAAGGTTATTACTGCGGCATAACTCTTTTCTCGCCGCGTACAACCGTCGCCCTAAACGTAAACCACGATAATCAGGATGGACAAACACATCCAAGCCATAGAGAGCATCACCGCTGGTTTTATGCTGAATGACATTATGTTCACTGATAATGTCAGTGTAGACATGCGGTAGAGAGAATCGGTTGTAATCGACTTTGATGGTGAGAGCGGCACCGATGATTTTACCATCGTCTTCGATACAAATCTGACCATCGGGAAATTGATGAATGAGATCCATGATCGTCATTCGTGGCCAAGCTCCCCCAACATCGTGGAAAACGAGATCCATCAGTGCGGCTAACTCAGGATAATCGTTCTTTTCAATCACACGCAGAGTTAAGCGTGGCGCGATATTACTCATACTTTATGAACTCCTTTTTTAACCATACTGGCTAATTTATTGGCGCGATTCAAGGTTAAAGATAGTGAGCTATCTATTCGTTACCGCATTAGGTGGTGTCGATAGGGTTAATTTTATAACAGAAATGTCATTAACTTGTCGCACAACCTGGATGCTTGTCACGCGATTGCCGCTGAAAAAATAGTCACCATGGTCCATAGTACTAGCTTATTTTTCGTCAACCGATAGATGACATTTATCGGTTTACCATACATTGAGGTAACACTCATGAAGTCCTGTCCATTACCGCTTTTATATACTTTAGTCAGCGCGGCTCAGCTGATTAAACGTCAATGGCGGAAATTTTTATGGCTCTCTTGGCCACACTTAGTGATCACTCAGTTAGGGGGATGGCTTCTTTCCAATCCGTTTTTCTCTGAGCAATGCCCTTTGGTGTTCCTAACGGGGGTAGTGATGATTGGTGTGACGGCTTGGGTTACCGTCAGAATGCACAGAGCTATTTTACTCGATCATTCATTCGAGATGAAGAATCCACAACCCGTCTCTGGGCTAAGAGAATTGAGAGTCATCGGTTATTGGTTATTGCTATTTTCGGGATTATTGGTACTTATTTTTCTATCAACTTTCTCAGTCATGATTCTATTTGAACTCTCTTTCTTTGGTTTAGCGTTGCTGTTTTTGCTATTGGCTGTACCGGTTATTTGGTTATTTTCTCGCTGCCTATTAGTGATCCCTGCGGTATCGATTGACGATGAACCACGCGGGCTCATTACCGCATGGCGTTTGTCTCAGCCTTATCAGATATCGCTGTTTTTGCTCGTTGGTGTGTTACCACTAGGGGTTGGGTTCGTGGTGTATCAGTCAGCCCAATGGCATCAAAGTGTCAGTTTTTCATTGTTGGTGAATATATTGGGTTATGCATTTTGGATCTACGAGCTATGTCTATTGTCGCTCAGTTATCGATGGATTAAACAGCGTAAACAGATCGATAACATGCTTGATACCTCGTCAAATAAACCGTCTTTACTGATTAAAGAATAATGTTGGTATGGGTAGAAGGGTCATTCATATAGATAAGAGCCATCCTTGGTTCGCATCTGCATCTATCTATCTATCGTGTCAGGGTAAGCATTATTCGCAAGGGGGGGCTAAGTGAATTAACGCTAAACCTCCCAACGCCGTTTCACGATATTTTTTATTCATGTCTTTCCCTGTTTGGAACATGGTTTCAATCACTTTATCTAAAGAGATTAAGCACTTACTTGTGCGTTTCAGTGCCATGCGAGAGGCATTAATCGCTTTAACGGCGCCCATCGCATTACGTTCAATACAAGGAACTTGCACTAAGCCGCCAATTGGGTCACATGTCATTCCTAATGAATGTTCCATGGCAATTTCTGCTGCCATACAAATTTGTTCATTACTGCCGCCACGTAATGACGTTAATCCTGCCGCCGCCATGGAAGAGGATACGCCGATTTCTCCTTGGCAACCGACTTCGGCTCCTGAAATGGAGGCATTCATTTTATATAGCATACCAATTGCCCCCGCGACGGCGAGAAAATCTTTAATCTGTTTAAGATCCAAAGGGCGAATAAAGCGATGATAGTACATCAGTACTGCGGGAATAACTCCGGCTGCGCCATTGGTTGGGGAAGTGACGACCTGACCTCCAGCCGCATTTTCTTCACTGACCGCAAAAGCAAATAAGTTAATCCAATCCATGACTTCTAATGGGTCTTGTTCTGTGGACGCATTGGCTTCGAGTTTTTTCAAGAGCGCAGGTGCTCGGCGAGTCACATTAAGTCCGCCTTCTAAAATCCCTTCGGTTTCAAACCCTCGTTCCATGCAAGAGGACATCACTTGCCAAATCTGTTCTGATTTTCGGTCGATCTCTTGCCCATCACGCAAAGCAAGTTCATTGCGAAGAACGAGACCGGCGAGACTAAGCCCATTACGTTGCGCTTTGTTGAGCAAGTCATCGGCACAGGTAAAAGGAAATTCAACGTTAATGGGTGAAGCGGCGTGACCATGTTCAAGTTGCGCAGCGGTAGCAATAAACCCACCACCAATTGAGTAGTAAGTTTCAAAAGCGACAAGGCGATGTTGCTGATCAAACGCGCTAAACGTTAGGCCATTTTCATGTAAAGGTAAGCTCTGTGGATGAAAAAGGAGATCATCTTGATGAGAAAAAGGGATGTTTTTTTTACCTGCTAAATTTAACGTAGCGGTTTGTTGAATGGTGTGTAAATCCATCTTCGCTTGTGTGATATCAATAGTATCTGGCTGATTACCGAGTAGTCCGAGCAATACCGCGCGATCGGTATGGTGACCTTTTCCGGTCAATGCTAATGAGCCATACAAATCAATCTGGATTCTGGTCACCAGCGATATATCCTCAATCAAGGATAAAAATTGAAAGCCAGCGATCATCGGTCCGTTGGTATGAGAGCTGGATGGCCCAACACCAACTTTAAAAATATCAAATATCGACAACATAATGTTTCCCTTATTGGTGTAATGCACTCGGCTACGTTTAGTGAGTATATACCCTTCCAACTTGAAGCTGCAGCGGTGTGAGCGGCGTTTGTTTATCTCTATCACATCGTGTCTATGTTCATCGGGCTTCACTCACTTGCCACTTCGCTGCGACTCCTCGTTATTCGGGGATAGCGCTCTTTTTCTTGTCATACTGAAAGCGACGCTGCGTTCAGCGCAAGGTTGTTTTGATGAGTGTTATCCATCGAAAACCGAGTGTGCAGAGGATAATATAAAACCTAGTATTTTACTCGGGTATTTGCTATTTTTCGCAAAATACCACCAAAAGAGCAGCATTGATGTCTATCTGGCAAACCACGACACTGACCAATCGTTACCATGCGTTACCCAAGGTTTTTTATCGAGAAGTAATGCCCCAACCGCTCGATAATCCACAATGGATAGCATGGAATGCGGAATTCGCTACTCAGTTCGGTTTACCCGATCAACCCGATCAAGAACTGCTTGTTTGTTTCTCTGGGCTACAGATGCCGGAGAGTTTTAAACCATTGGCAATGAAATACGCGGGTCATCAATTCGGGGTTTATAATCCAGATTTAGGCGATGGGCGAGGTGTGCTATTAGCTGAAATAACCAGTCTCTCAGGGGAAGTCTTTGATCTGCATTTAAAAGGTGCTGGACTTACCCCTTATTCACGGATGGGGGATGGGCGTGCGGTCTTACGTTCGACAATCCGTGAGTATTTATGTAGCGAGGCGATGGCGGGATTAGGCATTGCCACCACTCGAGCGCTGGGGATGATGGTTAGTGATACGCTAGTCTATCGTGAGCAAGCAGAAAAAGGCGCTTTATTAGTCAGGATGAGCCAAAGCCACGTGCGTTTTGGTCACTTTGAGCATTTCTTTTATACTAATAAAATCAATGAGCTACGTTTGTTGGCCGATAAGGTTATCGAGTGGCATTATCCGCAATGTCTGCAAGCGGATAACCCTTATGCTGATTGGTTTGCACAGGTTGTTGAGCGAACCGCAAAGATGATTGCTCAATGGCAAGCGGTCGGTTTCGCTCATGGGGTGATGAATACGGATAATATGTCTATTCTTGGACAAACGTTTGATTATGGTCCTTTTGGGTTTTTAGATGATTATGACCCAAGTTTTATTTGTAACCACTCGGATTATCAAGGCCGTTATGCCTTTAATCAGCAACCAAGAATAGGTTTATGGAATCTGTCTGCTTTAGCACACGCTTTATCACCACTTATTGACCGCGGAGATTTAGAACAAGCCTTGAGCCGTTATGAACCGCTACTTAATCAATATTTTAGCGAGCTAATGCGTCAGAAACTAGGCTTATTGACCCAGCAGCCTGGGGACAGTGAGTTATTCGACCAGCTATTTACGTTACTCGCGAAACATCGAGTCGACTACACGCGTTTTATGCGTCAGTTATCGTGTTTAGATCATGCTGATGAACAAAGCGTTATCGATCTCGTTGCTGATAGAGACGCTGGTCAGCGGTGGCTAGAGCATTATCTGCAGCGTTGTCAGCAAGAGAAAGACGCTCAAGGCCATTTAGTCTCGGTCTCTCAACGTTGTGCCACGATGCGTAAGCATAATCCGAAATACATTTTACGAAATTACTTGGCACAGATCGCAATTGAACGCGCTGAGCAGGGGGACTATCGTGAACTGGAGCGGTTAACCAACGTGTTACGTGACCCTTTTTCTGAACAAGTCGAGAACGAGCATTATGCTCAATTGCCGCCAGATTGGGGAAAGACGCTGTCGATAAGCTGCTCTTCTTAGCTTATGTTCTCTTGCGCCTCGAGGTTACTATCGGTCTTTTTTAAGTAGGACCTTCATCCTATTCTCATCTCGACGATGTCTTGTTGACTATAGACTCGTCATTACGGTGGGACCGTCGAGTGTCGAATTTTTTAAAGTATAAAAGTAAGAGCAAGATCTCTTTTTATCGATTTGGATAAAAAAAGACCTCGATTCTCTTGAAAAAGCCTTTATTGTCCCCATTTCGATTACAGCGTGTTGAAACGAGGTGATGGATTTTTTAGCACTTAGGCGAGTTTTTATCAGATTGACGGGTTCCGGCTTGGGGTTTAACTCGACAGCAAAAGCTTGGGTCGGTAGAATGTCGCGTCTAAATTTTTGTCCTGAGACTAATCAGAGATACCTTTATTCGGCGCAAATCGGCAAAGATATCACTCATTAGTCCGGCGTGAAGGTGAGTTAACTGGATACGCCGATGCTCAATGTTTTATCGCTAAGTGTTCAATCGAGCACCACACAAGGATGCAGCCAGTCAACGTATTGGCTCATGATGCTCAGTAATACTGAGCCAGTTTTGAGGTTTATAAATAATGCAAGTTACTGTTGAAACGCTAGAAGGCCTAGAGCGCCGTCTCAATATTACTGTTCCAGCTGCAAACATCGAAGATGCGGTGACAGCGGAACTACGCAACATCGCGAAAAACCGTCGTTTTGATGGTTTCCGTAAAGGCAAAGTGCCAATGAAGATGGTTGCTAAGATGTACGGCAAAGCAGTACGTCAAGATATGCTTGGTGAAGTGATGCAGCGTCACTTTATCGAAGCTATCGTAAAAGAAAAAATCAACCCAGCGGGCGCACCAACGTTTGCTCCTGTTTCAATGGAAGAAGGCCAAGATTTGGTATTCACCGCTACTTTTGAAGTTTATCCAGAAGTTGAGTTGAAAGGTTTAGAAAACATTACGGTAGAAAAACCAGCAGCAGAAGTGACCGATGCCGACGTCGCTGAAATGCTAGAAACGCTTCGTAAGCAGCAAGCGACTTGGGTAGAAGTGGATGAAGCAGCTGAAGAAGGTAAGCGTGTTTCTATCGACTTCATCGGTTCGATTGACGGTGAAGAGTTTGAAGGCGGCAAAGCGGAAAACTTCCCACTAGAAATGGGCGCAGGTCGTATGATCCCTGGTTTTGAAGACGGTATTGCTGGAAAAACCAAAGGCATGGAATTTGAAATCGACGTGACTTTCCCAGAAGATTACCATGCGGAAAATCTAAAAGGTAAAGCGGCTAAGTTTGCTATCAAAGTAAACAAAGTTGAAGCTCGTGAGCTCCCAGAATTGAACGATGAATTTGTTGCTAAATTTGGCGTTGCAGACGGTGGTCTTGAAGGTCTTAAAGCTGAAGTTCGCAAAAACATGGAACGTGAGCTAAAGCAAGCGATCAAAACACGCGTTAAAGAGCAAGCGATTGAAGGCTTAGTAAAAGAGAACGAACTACTGGTTCCTTCTGCTTTGGTTGACCAAGAAATCAACGTACTACGTCAGCAAGCAGCCCAACGTTTTGGTGGTAACACTGAAGCGGCTAACCAACTTCCACGTGAGCTATTTGAAGAACAAGCGAAACGCCGTGTTGTTGTTGGCCTACTACTTGGTGAAGTGATCCGTACTCAAGAGCTGAAAGCGGATGAAGAGAAAGTAAAAGCGATCATCGAAGAGATGGCCACCGCTTATGAAGATCCAAGTGAAGTGATTGCTTACTACCAGCAAAATGAGCAAATGATGAACAACATGCGCAATGTAGCTCTAGAAGAGCAAGCGATTGATGCCATCATTGCCAAAGCACAAGTAACGGAAAAAACCGTTAGCTTTAATGAGCTAATGAACCCAGAAGCGGCTTAATTTTAGTCGGTGATCAGCAAGAAGGGTTGACGAAACCTCGACTCTTCTGCTAACAATGGTCCGTGTGATGCCCATCATTCGGGCCATTTATTTTAGGGATATTAAGACTATGAGCTACCAAGAAAAAAATGCAATGTCGCCAATTATTGACGCGCTAGTACCCATGGTGGTGGAACAAACTTCTCGTGGTGAGCGCTCATACGACATCTATTCTCGCTTATTGAAAGACCGTGTTATTTTCCTAACGGGTCAAGTAGAAGATCACATGGCAAATCTTGTCGTGGCTCAACTGCTTTTCTTAGAATCTGAAAATCCAGATAAAGATATTTTTCTATACATCAACTCACCCGGTGGCAGCGTAACCGCAGGTATGTCGATTTATGACACGATGCAGTTTATTAAACCGAATGTAAGTACCCTGTGTGTTGGACAAGCTTGCTCTATGGGCGCTTTTTTATTGGCCGGTGGTGCTCCTGGCAAACGTTACGTTCTGCCTAACTCACGTGTCATGATTCACCAACCACTCGGTGGATTCCAAGGGCAGGCATCGGATATTCAGATCCATGCACAAGAAATTTTGAGCATCAAGAATAAATTAAATACGCTACTTGCAGAGCATACCGGACAGCCACTAGATGTCATTGAACGTGATACTGACCGAGATAACTTTATGTCAGCGCAGCAAGCAGTCGATTACGGTATTGTTGATGCGATACTTACCCATCGCGGTGAATAACAATCGTAATAATTGATTAACGCAATTTGGGGTAAATTGTTATACACTCAAATTATCAAGAGTAAAGGCTAAGAGGTTAGCGAATGACAGATAAAAGCAAAGAGGGTAGTAGCAGTAAGCTACTGTACTGCTCTTTCTGTGGCAAAAGCCAGCACGAAGTTCGCAAGCTAATCGCAGGTCCTTCAGTCTACATTTGTGATGAATGTGTCGATCTTTGTAACGATATTATTCGTGAAGAGATCAAAGATGTTTTACCGAAGAAAGAGTCGTCGGCGTTACCAACACCGCGTGAAATTCGTGAACATCTTGATGACTATGTGATTGGCCAAGAACACGCGAAAAAAGTGCTCGCTGTTGCGGTATATAACCACTATAAGCGTTTACGTAACGGTGATACGACCAGTGATGGTGTGGAACTCGGTAAAAGTAATATTTTGCTGATCGGTCCAACCGGTAGCGGTAAAACACTGTTGGCAGAAACGTTAGCTCGCTTTTTGGATGTGCCATTTACCATGGCCGATGCTACGACCCTGACGGAAGCGGGTTATGTGGGCGAAGATGTTGAAAACATCATCCAAAAATTGCTACAGAAATGCGATTACGACGTTGCAAAAGCGGAGCGCGGAATCGTGTATATTGATGAAATCGATAAGATTTCACGCAAAGCAGAAAATCCGTCGATCACTCGAGATGTCTCTGGTGAAGGCGTTCAACAAGCACTGCTTAAATTGGTTGAAGGTACCGTTGCTTCTGTTCCGCCACAAGGTGGACGTAAGCATCCTCAGCAAGAGTTTTTGCAGGTTGATACCTCCAAAATCCTCTTCATTTGTGGTGGTGCTTTCTCTGGTTTGGATAAGGTGATTGAGCAACGCGTTGCTAAAGGCACTGGGATTGGTTTTGGTGCTGAAGTTCGTTCAAAAGACAACAGTAAGTCATTGAGTGAATTATTCACCCAAGTTGAGCCAGAAGATTTGGTTAAATACGGTCTGATTCCTGAGTTTATTGGTCGTTTACCAGTGACCGCAACGTTGACGGAGTTGGATGAAAAAGCGTTAATTCAAATCTTGTGTGAGCCTAAAAACGCGCTGACTAAACAGTACGCCGCTCTTTTCGAGTTAGAGAAAGCAGAACTTGAATTTCGTGAAGATGCCTTGCGTGCTATCGCTGCTAAAGCGATGAAACGCAAAACAGGAGCACGTGGTTTACGTTCAATTCTCGAAAATGTTCTGTTAGAAACCATGTACGAGCTCCCTTCAATGGCAGACGTTGAAAAAGTCGTGATTGACGAATCCGTCATTAATGGTGAGTCAGAGCCGCTACTTATTTATTCTGGAAATGAGAGTCAGGCAGCAGGCGCTGAGTAAAAAGTGTTCAACCATTTTTAAAAGGAGGTAGTGATACCTCCTTTTTTTAATTCCGTCATTGAATCCAGTCAGTTAGGCCCCATATACTCCGATATACATAAAAGCGGAAGAGAGAATAATATGAACTTGGAACGTTCCGAGCGTATCGAGATCCCAGTACTACCTCTGCGCGATGTGGTGGTATACCCACATATGGTCATTCCTCTGTTTGTTGGCCGTGAAAAATCCATCCAATGCTTAGAAGCAGCGATGGATAACAACAAACAAGTGCTCTTGGTTGCTCAAAAACAAGCTGAAACCGATGAGCCGAAAGTTTCCGATCTATTTGCAGTAGGAACGGTAGCGACCATTCTTCAACTATTAAAACTGCCAGACGGTACGGTCAAGGTTTTGGTTGAAGGCCAGCAGCGCGCGAAAATTAATCAATTTCATGAGGGTGATTTCTTTTCAGCAGAGGCGGAATATCTGCTGACACCAGAGTTGGATGAAAAAGAACAAGAAGTGATTGTTCGCAGTGCGATCAATCAATTTGAAGGCTTTATCAAACTGAACAAGAAAATCCCACCTGAAGTACTTACTTCACTGAATGGGATTGATGAAGCCGCTCGCTTAGCTGATACCATCGCCGCTCACATGCCCTTAAAATTGGTGGATAAGCAAAAAGTATTAGAGATTTTAGACATTTCTGAGCGTTTAGAATTTTTAATGGGGCAAATGGAGTCGGAAATCGATCTGTTACAAGTTGAGAAGCGTATTCGCACTCGAGTGAAAAAACAGATGGAGAAATCTCAGCGTGAGTATTATTTGAATGAGCAAATGAAAGCTATTCAAAAAGAGCTCGGTGAGATGGACGACACGCCTGATGAATTCGAGACTCTGCAAAAGAAAATCGATGATTCAAAAATGCCCAAAGAAGCTCGCGATAAAACTCAGCAAGAGCTACACAAACTCAAAATGATGTCACCGATGTCAGCAGAAGCAACCGTGGTGCGTAGCTACATCGATTGGATGGTCAGCGTGCCTTGGACGAAGCGTTCGAAGGTTAAAAAAGATCTCGCGAAAGCGGAAGAAATCCTTAACGCTGATCATTACGGTTTGAAACGAGTTAAAGAGCGCATCTTAGAGTATCTTGCGGTGCAAACTCGGATCAATAAACTCAAAGGCCCTATCCTATGTTTGGTTGGACCTCCAGGGGTTGGTAAAACGTCATTAGGTCGTTCTATTGCATCAGCAACGGGTCGCCAGTATGTGCGTATGGCACTAGGTGGGGTACGTGATGAGGCGGAGATTCGTGGTCACCGTCGGACTTATATTGGCTCACTGCCTGGAAAATTAATTCAGAAAATGGCTAAGGTTGGGGTAAAAAACCCACTTTTCCTGTTGGATGAAATTGATAAAATGTCTTCAGACATGCGTGGCGATCCTGCTTCAGCGCTGTTAGAAGTTTTGGATCCAGAACAGAACAATTCGTTTAACGACCATTACTTGGAAGTGGATTACGATTTATCTGATGTGATGTTCGTTGCGACATCAAACTCGATGAATATTCCAGGGCCACTGCTGGATCGTATGGAAGTGATTCGCTTGTCTGGTTATACCGAAGATGAGAAGCTCAATATTGCTAAGCGCCATTTGGTGAATAAGCAGATTGAGCGTAATGGACTAAAGCCCAGCGAAATCATCATCGAAGATTCAGCGATCACTGGCATTATTCGCTATTACACGCGTGAAGCTGGTGTGCGTGGACTGGAACGCGAAATTTCGAAAATTTGTCGTAAAGCGGTGAAGAAGATCCTGCTCAATGCCTCAGTGAAAACGGTAACGGTCAACCAAGAAAACTTAAAAGAGTTTTTAGGGGTACAGCGTTTTGATTACGGTAAAGCCGATGATAGTAATCGAATTGGTCAAGTAACGGGGTTAGCGTGGACAGAAGTTGGTGGTGACTTACTGACGATTGAGACTCAATCGATGCCAGGTAAAGGTAAGTTAACCCAAACGGGTTCACTTGGCGATGTGATGCAAGAGTCTATTCAGGCCGCCATGACCGTCGTTCGTTCTCGTGCCGATAAATTAGGCATCAATAGCGATTTTTACGAGAAAAAAGACATCCATGTCCACGTTCCTGAAGGCGCAACTCCGAAGGATGGGCCAAGCGCCGGTATTGCAATGTGTACGGCACTGGTATCAAGCTTAACGGGTAACCCTGTTAAAGCTGAAGTCGCAATGACGGGAGAAATCACGTTACGTGGTGAAGTGCTCCCTATCGGTGGCTTAAAAGAGAAGTTGTTAGCAGCGCATCGTGGCGGTATAAAAATGGTCTTAATTCCAAAAGACAATGAACGTGATTTGGAAGAGATCCCAGATAATGTCATCGCAGATTTACAAGTGATCCCTGTCCAGTGGATCGATGAAGTCTTGCAGCTTGCCTTAGAAAATGACCCAGCTGGGGTTAGTTTTGCTGTTGTAAAATAGTGATGTGTAGCAAAAATAACTAAAAGATTACGCTGATAGGTCGAAAAAGGCTTGTCAGCGTTTTTTTTGGGAGCTAACGTTACCAACTATGGCTTAAGCCCTGTTGTAATAAGGCATTAAGCCTGTTTTTAATCTTAATGGAACGAAATCGGCACCGAACAAAACAATAACTTGGTGACCAAAGGGGAATTACAGTGAATAAGACACAACTAGTAGAAAAAATCGCAGAAAATGCGGATATTTCCAAAGCATCCGCAGGTCGCGCACTGGATGCATTTATCGAAGCAGTGACCGATACACTTCAATCTGGTGATCAAGTAGCGTTAGTAGGTTTTGGTACTTTCTCTGTCCGCTCACGCGCAGCTCGTACTGGCCGTAACCCAAAAACGGGTGAAGAGATCCAAATTGCTGAAGCTAAAGTACCCGCGTTTAAGGCTGGCAAAGCTTTAAAAGACGCTTGTAACTAATACAGGGTGTTTTTTGCCGTTTTAACGCAAAAATAATTCGAACCTTTTGAAATTATGCGCATCCTACTGATGCGCATTTCTTTTTCTGATATTATCGCGCTATTCAATTTTGGCTGAAGCATTTAGCTTCAAACCCGGAGAGCAGTACAACTATGATGGAACGATTACGCGAAGGCGTGAACAGCATCGCGGTGAAAATTATCCTAGGACTCATCATCCTATCGTTTATCTTTGCAGGCGTGGGTAACTATATCGTTGGCGGCGGCAATAATGCAGCGGCCAAAGTCGGCAAGACAGAGATCAGTCGTGGGGAATTTGAACAGGCGTATCAAAATGAACGTAATCGCATGCAGTCACAACTTGGCGATTACTTTTCTACATTACTAGCAGACCCAACTTATGTCGCTTCACTACGACGCTCAGTGCTTGATAGCATGATCAATGATATTTTAATTGAGCAGCATGCACAGTCGCTCGGTTTACGTGTAAGTGATAATCAAGTTCGTCAAGCCATTATTGCCATGCCAGAGTTCCAGTCGGCAGGTCAATTTGATCAAAATATCTATCAATCTGCTCTGCGTCGTGCAGGGTTTACCCCCGATGCTTTTGCCGAGTATATGCGTCGTAGTCTGGTCCGTGATCAACTGGTTGCGGCTTTACAGACCAGCGAGTTTACTTTACCCGGTGAAGTCGAAGGGTTGAGTGCGTTAGTGGCTCAAGCTAGAGATGTGCGAACCATCACGCTACCGACCACTGATTTCGCAAAAGAGGTTCAGCTAACAGATCAAGAGATTGAGCAGTATTATCAACAAAATGATGATCGATATACTCGTCCGGAACAGATGAGAATTTCTTATATCGAGTTGTCAGCGCAGCAGTTGAAACAAGCCATCACCATTACGGATGAGCAGACCAAAGCATTCTATGACGCGCATCAAGATAAATATGCTTCTAAAGAACAGCGTAAAGTCAGCCACATCATGATCCAAGGTGATGATCAACAAGCAGCTCAGGCGATTTTAGATCAATTACACAATGGGGCGGACTTTGCTCAATTGGCGAAAGAGAAATCACAAGACATTGGTAGTTCCCAAGAGGGTGGTGAGCTAGGTTGGATTGAACGTGATACGATGGACGCGGCTTTTGAAAGTGCGGCTTTTGCTCTTCAACAAGTCGGTGAAATTAGCGGGCTGGTAAAATCGGATTTCGGCTACCACATCATTAAACTTGATGAACTTAAGGCTCCAGTGATTAAGCCTTATGAGCAAGTTGCTGCTGAGATAAAAGCAGAGTTACAAGATCAGCAAGCGGTTGATCGGTTTTATCAACTACAAACTGAGCTAGAGCGTATTGCTTTTGAGTCACCAGACTCGTTAGATGAAGCCGCTAAGGCAATTGGCGCAGACATTCAACGTACGGATTTTATTTCAGTCGCAGAATTGCCTGCTACATTGAGTGCTCCTGCGGTTATACAAGCGCTGCGACAGCCAGAAGTCAAAGAAGATCAACTGAACTCGGATGCAATTGAAATTGCCCCTGAGCATGTTGTGGTTGTCCGTGTTGAGCAAACTCGTCCAGAAATTATTTTACCGTTGGCCGAGGTTCGTGAGCAAATCGTTGCGACGTTATCGCGTTTAAAAGCGGAGCAGCAAGCATTGCAATTGGCAAACGATTTAGTCACGGGTTTAAACGCTGGCGATAATAGTTTATTAGACGACCATCAATTAGCCTTTAGTGAGGTTCAGCGTATGGACAGAAGTTCTCCATTGGCTGAAATCGTCTTCTCTATGCCGAAGCCAGAAGGCGAGCATCATGTTTATGCACATGGCAAAGATGCACAAGGCAACGTTGTTGTTATCGCTTTAGCTGCTGTGACGACTGAGGTTGACCCACAATTGAATCAGCAAATTGGCGCTCAGTTATCTCGCATTGGACTACAACAGAATGTTGAGGGTATTTTGGGTGTATTACGTCAAAATACGAAAATCCAATATTATGGTTTAGAGCAATAACGGCCTGTTATGTAAATAACATGTTTGTCATTTTGGGCTGCATTTGCAGCCCATTTTATTTTCTTGTTTTGTTCAAATAGTCGATGTGACTAATCCTTTATTATCGTCTTGTCTACCCCTGTGCTATGAGAAAATACAACGTTGTTGATCACCAAGATCCAGCGTGTTCGATCGGTGATTCCTGTTCTATCTGGTGGTGTAGGGATGCGATAAACACTTAAACAAGGAAGGAACAATGATTAAGAATTATTTACTTGCCCTGCTGCTGGGCTTAAGCCTGCCCGTTAGCCAAGCGATGGGCGAAGAAACGGTCAGCGTTAATCAGGGCTTTGAGATCACAGTGAATGTTAATACCGCCTCTGCAGAAGAGATCGCAACTTTGTTACAAGGCATTGGCTTGCAAAAAGCTCAGGCGATTGTTGAATATCGTGAGATAAATGGTCAGTTTTTAACAAAAGAAGATCTAACTAAAGTGAAGGGAATCGGGCCAGCAATCGTGGCAAGAAACGATAAACGTATTTTACTGTAATGTGAACCACCCGCGAACAAGAAACTCAGGCTTAGCCCTGAGTTTTTTTATGAGGGGGACTCCTCGTCTGAAACTCGCATCTTATTGCCAGTTCAGTATATAATTCATCGTTGACCAATCACGCGATGAGTCGTGAACTAAACGAATGGAGTAAAGCATGTCCTTGCAAACAACGGTAATTACCGTGGATGGACCTAGTGGCGCTGGTAAAGGCACACTGTGTATGTTGTTGGCGAAAAAGCTCGGTTTTCAACTGTTAGATTCGGGCGCAATCTATCGCGTACTTGCCTTAGCCGCGATTCATCATGGCGTTGACCCTGAGTCTGAAGAGGCATTAGTTCCTCTAGCCACACACCTTGATGTTGAGTTCATTGCTGAAGGCGACTTGGTTAAAGTAATTTTAGAAGGTGAAGACGTTTCTAAGGCCTTGCGTAAAGAAGAAACGGGTATGGCCGCCTCAAAAATTGCTGCCTTGCCTCGTGTCCGTGAGGCGTTATTGCGTAGACAGCGTGCGTTCGAGCAAGGTAAAGGCTTAGTGGCCGATGGGCGAGATATGGGAACCGTGGTCTTTCCTGAAGCTGCGGTAAAAATTTTCCTTGATGCAAGTGCAGAAGAGCGTGCGCGTAGACGCTATAAGCAGTTGCAACTGAAGGGCCTTGATGTTAAATTTGACGCCCTTTTAAGCGAAATTCAAGAACGTGACGATAGAGATCGTAATCGTTCAGTGGCGCCACTGCGTCCAGCGGAAGGTTCGCTATTATTAGATTCAACGACTTTGTCTATCGACGAGGTTGTGGCTCAAGCATTACAATACATCGAATCGAAGTTAGCGGAATAAACCACGTTAGCTAAGAACGTTGGTCGCAAGGATGATGACTGGCGATTTTAACAACCCCATGCGGTAGGATACCCGTGGACGTTTAATTATTGAAGATTAAATACATGACTGAATCTTTTGCTCAACTCTTTGAAGAGTTTCTAAACGAAACCCAATTTCAACAAGGTACTATCGTTAAAGGTACTGTAGTTGCGATTGAAAATGGCTATGTACTTGTTGATGCAGGCCTTAAGTCTGAGTCTGCTATTCCAGCAGAACAGTTCAAAAACGCTGCGGGCGAACTAGAAGTAGAAGTTGGTTCAGAAGTTGACGTAGCACTTGACGCTGTTGAAGACGGTTTCGGTGAAACTCAACTTTCTCGTGAGAAAGCTAAGCGTCACGAAGCTTGGATCGTTCTTGAGAAAGCTTACGAAGAAGCTGAAACGGTTATCGGTATCATCAATGGTAAAGTTAAAGGTGGCTTCACTGTTGAATTGAACGGTATTCGTGCATTCCTTCCAGGCTCTCTAGTTGACGTACGTCCTATCCGTGACACTGCTCACCTAGAAAACAAAGAGCTAGAGTTCAAAGTTATCAAGCTAGACCAGAAGCGTAACAACGTTGTTGTTTCTCGTCGTGCTGTTATCGAATCAGAAAGCAGTGTTGAGCGTGACGAACTTCTTGAAACTCTACAAGAAGGTACTGAAGTTAAAGGTATCGTTAAGAACCTTACTGATTACGGTGCATTCGTTGATCTTGGCGGTGTTGATGGTCTACTACATATCACTGATATGGCGTGGAAACGTGTTAAGCACCCATCAGAGATCGTTAACGTTGGTGACGAAATCCTAGTTAAAGTTCTTAAGTTTGACCGTGACCGCACTCGTGTATCACTAGGTCTAAAACAGCTAGGCGAAGATCCATGGGTAGCTATTGCTAAGCGTTACCCAGAAGGTCACCGACTAACTGGTCGTGTTACTAACCTAACAGATTACGGCTGCTTCGTAGAAATCGAAGAAGGCGTTGAAGGTCTAGTACACGTTTCAGAAATGGATTGGACTAACAAGAACATCCACCCATCTAAAGTTGTTAATGTTGGCGACGAAGTAGATGTGATGGTTCTTGATATCGATGAAGAGCGTCGTCGTATTTCTCTAGGTCTAAAACAGTGTAAAGCTAACCCTTGGCAGTCATTCGCTGAAGCGCAAGCTAAAGGCGACAAAGTAACTGGTAAGATCAAGTCTATCACTGATTTCGGTATCTTTATCGGTCTTGACGGTGGTATCGATGGTCTTGTTCACCTATCTGATATCTCTTGGAATGTTCCTGGAGAAGAAGCGGTACGTGATTACAAGAAAGGCGATGAGATCTCAGCAGTTGTTCTAGCAGTAGATGCAGAGCGTGAGCGCATCTCTCTAGGCGTTAAGCAAATGGAAAATGACCCATTCAATGCTTACGTTGCAGACAACAAGAAAGGCACTCTAGTTAACGGTACAGTAACAGCCGTTGATGCTAAAGGCGCAACGATCACTCTTGAAGATGGCGTAGAAGGTTATATCCGCGCTTCTGAAATTGCTCGTGACCGCATTGAAGATGCCTCTCTTCTTCTAAGCGTTGGTGATAAAGTTGAAGCGAAATTTACTGGTGTTGACCGTAAAAACCGCGTAATCAACCTATCTATCAAAGCGAAAGATGAAGCTGATGAGCAAGAAGCAATGGCAACTATCAACAAGCAAGATGAAGCTGCTTTTGGTAATGCAATGGCTGATGCTTTCAAAGCTGCTAAAGGCGAATAAGTTAAATTCGTAAATAGAAAGGAACCTGCATAGGTTCCTTTTTTTTGCCTTTTCTCTACAAAATTAAGCAAGTGTTTGTTGGAACTGCTATTACTGACTATAATCAAGGTAAAAACTCAATGAGGGAAACTATGACTAAGTCTGAATTGATAGAAAGGCTGTGTGCAGTACAAACGCATCTGTCAGCCAAAGAAATTGAAGATGCCGTAAAAGATGTTCTTGAACACATGTCCAAAACGTTAGAAGACGGAGAGAGAATCGAAATTCGTGGTTTCGGCAGTTTCTCTTTACACTATCGTGAGCCTCGCATTGGACGTAATCCAAAGACTGGCGAAAAAGTAGAGTTAGAGGGAAAATATGTACCTCACTTTAAGCCGGGTAAAGAACTACGTGAGCGGGTTAACCAGAACATTTAGTAATACGACAAGTACACCAGCGGCATGCTTTTTTTTTCAGTATGCCGCTTTTTTGTGTCTCAAAAGTCACTGGATTATTAGATTGAGCATGGTTTGTCAGACGAATTTACTGCATAATCAGCAAGCGAATTGGTGAATATGAACCTAAATAGGATAGGTATTATGAAAATAATAAAAATTATCGTGTTATTGGCCTTATTTCTTATCGCGTTAGCGTTAGGTGCTCAAAATCAAGCGATCGTGACGTTTAATTATCTGCTTGCCCAAGGTGAGTTTCACTTATCAACGTTATTGGGCGGCGTGTTTGTGACCGGTTTTTTAGTGGCTTGGATTTTATTTGGTGGTTTGTATCTTAAAGCGAAGCTTGAGATACGTAAGCTTAATCGTAAAATAGCCAAGCAAGTCGTGCCGCAAACGCCAATCAAGCCAAAAGCTAATCTGGAATAATTAATGTTAGAACTTCTCTTCTTGCTCTTGCCCATTGCTGCCGCTTACGGATGGTATATGGGCAATCGTAGCGCCCAGCAAGACAAGCAGAAGCACTCTCACCAAATCTCCCGCCAATACGTTACGGGGTTAAACTTATTACTTTCTGATCAATCTGATAAAGCCGTTGACCATTTTATTGAACTGCTTCAAGTTGATAATGAAACGATTGATACTCATCTCGCGTTAGGTAATCTGTTTCGTTCCCGTGGTGAAGTCGATCGCGCCATTCGCATCCACCAGAATCTTATTTCCCGATCAGGCTTAACGATTGATCAAAAAAATCTAGCACTGCAACAGCTTGCTAAAGACTATATGGTGGCAGGTTTTCTCGATCGCGCCGAAAAAATATTTGAACAATTGATCGATGAACCTGAGCATCGCGAGTCCGCTTTGCAACAATTAACGGCGATTTACCAACAAACACGCGAATGGCATAAAGCGATTGAGTGTGCACAGGCGTTAGTGAAGTTGGGGCGTAAGCGGATGAAAAATAGTATCGCTCATTTTTGGTGTGAGTTGGCAATGCTAGAGCAATCTGACGGGCAAGATAATAAAGCCATGCAGTTTTTTAAACGTGCATTGCATGAAGATCCTAAATGTGTCCGCGCCAGTATTTCGCTGGGTAAGCTATGTCTCGCGAATCAGCAATATCAGCAGACGATCAGTCATTTAGAGCGTGTCTTAAGCCAAGATATTGACTTCATTGGTGAAGTGTTACCAACCTTGGCTGAATGTTATCATCACCTTGGTCAAGAAGATGCTCTGGTTGAGTTTTTGCGCCAATGTATTGATAACAATGCCGGAGTTTCTGCGGAGTTAATGCTTGCGCAGTTGGTCGCTCAACATGATGGTGTGGCAAGTGCTCAAGAGCTGTTAACTCGTCAATTAGTTAAAAACCCGACCATGAAAGGTTTTTATCGCTTAATTGGTTATCACATCGCAGAAGCGGAAGAAGGCAGAGCGAAAGCCAGCCTTTCTACCTTACAAAAATTGGTTGGAGAACAGCTAAAAGCCAAACCTCACTATCGCTGTCGTCATTGCGGATTCTCGACTCACTCGCTGTATTGGCATTGCCCCTCTTGTAAGGGGTGGGGGACAATTAAGCCGATCCGTGGTTTAGATGGTGAGTAATTCCCTCATGTATGTTTAACCAGAAATAGACCGAGCATCCATCGGTACGTATTGAATGGAACAAAGGTTAAGTATCAAAACGATAGGTCATTATTAGGAGTAAAAATGAACGACCAAAAAGTCATTGTTGCCTTGGATTATGAAAAACGAGCAGAGGCGCTTGCCTTCGTCGATAAGATTGACCCATCGAGCTGTCGATTAAAAGTGGGTAAGGAAATGTTTACCCTATTTGGCCCGGAGTTGATACGTGAATTGCATCGCCGTGACTTCTCTGTCTTTCTTGACTTAAAGTTTCATGATATTCCGAATACTTGTGCGAAAGCGGTTCGCGCTGCAGCAGAGCTTGGCGTATGGATGGTAAATGTCCATGCTAGTGGCGGTGAGCGAATGATGGTGGCCGCTCGTGAAATACTCGAACCTTATGGTAACGAGCGTCCGTTACTGATAGCGGTGACCGTATTAACCAGTATGGAGCAGGTCGATTTGGCAGGGATAGGGATTAACCTTGCGCCAGAGCAGCATGTACTACGTTTAGCGACCTTAACTAAAAATGCTGGCTTAGATGGCGTGGTCTGCTCTGCTCAAGAAGCCTCTGCATTAAAACAGCATTTAGGCTCATCGTTTAAGTTGGTTACACCGGGGATTCGTCCGGTTGGAGCTGATGTTGGTGACCAAAAACGGATTATGACGCCGATTCAAGCCCTAGAAGCGGGCTCGGACTATTTAGTGATTGGACGGCCTATCACTCAAGCTAATCATCCCGCTCAAGTCTTAGCCGAGATTAATGCCTCACTGATGGCTGTTTAGCATTGAGAGTGCGCCAATTAAATTGGCGCACCGCTATGAAATTTAAAATCATCATCTGGGCTCTGGATGAGCTCAGCTTCAATAGCAGCAAAATAGTCGATACGTTGACGGATATCGTTTACTGCAATGTGTTCAGCTAATGCTAGATAATCTTGATAGTGCCGAGCCTCAGAACGCAATAATGAGAGATAGAATCGTCCAATCTCTTCTGGTAAGTGAGGAGCTAACTTAGCAAATCGTTCGCAAGATCGAGCTTCGATAAACGCACCGATGATCAATTTATCAATCAATGCATCCGGTTCGAAGGTTTTAACGTGCTTAAGCATGCCTTTGGCATAGCGACTCGCATTGATTGGCTGATACTCTAACTCTTGGCGTTCAATAATTTCTGCTACTTGATAAAAATGATGCAACTCTTCTTTGATCAATAAAACCATTTTCTCAATCATCGCTTCGCCATAGGCACAGTCACTTCTCGCGTGAATCGATTTCGACAACTGACTGGTTCCTTTGAGAGAAAGCAAATCGCCTTGGCATTGATAAGCAAAACGTTCATAGGGTTGAATTAAGGCTGTCAATTGCTGAGCGGCTTCATCGGTTAGCACATAGCGTTTGAGTAAAAAAATGGCGCTTTGCGCCGCCTTCAGCTCACACAATAAATGATCTCGTAAAATAACGTTTAAATTCTCAGGTCGTTTGGCTTGAACTATCCAAGAGTCGGGCGTCGGGCAGAGTAGGAATTGCTCAATTGGAGCGAGTAATGGTTGAATGGCGGTCTGTATCATGGTCATTAAAAAATATCGGCTTAAGCTATCATTTGGATCAGTAGTGATAGGATGAACTTGACGTGGAGCCCCAATCATACCATTGGTCGATATTCATGGGGAACAATGGTAACGTCCTATACGGTTACTTGTCTCGGGATAAAAGACGGTAAATGATGAATTGTCGTCTGTCTGGCATTTGATGATGGAGGATGGCTATGGGAAAAGTATCGAGTTGTCCCTTTACCACTTTTTCTTCTCACCAAATAATGCTTCCATATCACTGTTGCGCTCTTTGTCTTCCATTTGTTGGACATCAGCAGCACTTTTAGTTTGACGGCGTTGTTCAATGTCATCATGCATGGTTTGCAGTTTTTCTCTTGCTTGAGTCGAATAGCTGTCGTTTTTGGTATTCAGAACATCAATCCCTTTGCGGAGAAGTTGCAGTGCGGTACCTGGTTGTCCACGAACAATCGAATCGTTGGCACGCTTAATCACGTTTTCAATATTAATTCGAATTTGAATGGTTTCAAGCCGAGCGTTTTCTGCGACGAAGGCTTGGGTATCAAAACGACCTTTGTTGTGTTCACTGCGTACCGTATCTCGGAGTCGTTTAACCAGTTTGAGCATGACAATGGCTTGCTTATCGCTACTTGGAACTTTAAACGGCGTACTTTCTCCACCGGGATGGTTTTCTTTTAGGTGTTTAATTTGTGCCTGCATATTTTCGACGCGCTGTGCCAATTGCTTATTTTTGGGATCTAAATCAAGCATGTTTTGCAGAGCATCAAGAATTCGGTTATTTAAACAAACCAGCAAATCTTTACTAAATGGCATATGATGCGCATTACCGATTAAATCTTCAGTAGCATCAATAATGGTTAGATAACGTGCAGATTCTTGTTTCTTGGCCGTTTCTATTTTCAATCGATACTGCAACATAATGTTGTAGCCTAAGATCAAAACCAGAAGCACGACTCCGAGAGCGATAAGTAAACCTATATTCATAAAATCCGTATCTTTTTTAGAGCCCGATAATAAAGGATACACTATCCTACCTGTATCGACATCACCAACAAATAGACAATCTTAATTATTTATGTGTTAAGCATAAAAAAGTGTAACCGAGCCGTCATTTTAGATGAGGATAGGCGATCTATTGGCAGTATAGTACGGTTTTTTGCCAATGGTCTTCTTTCTTCCTCGTTAACTTGACCCTAAAATAGCGCTTTAGTTAGGGGGCATAATGCAGACACTTTTTACTCAGCTCGATAAATTTCTTTCTCAAACCGCGTTGTTTTGGCGTTTTGAGCCCTTTCATCATAGTGTGGATGATACTGATCATTGGCATGGGGTTAACTCTGAACTGGATCGTTGGCTTAACTCGCTCTCTCCACAGCAAATAGCTCAACTGAAACAGCAACCGGATGTTTTGCTTTGCCATCTATCGATATATATTGAAGGACTTGCTGAGATCATTGCCAGCACTCACGATTTTCTTGTAAAACAGCCATTACTCACGGTATTGCCTACTGACGAGAATACGCAAAGGCTGCATTCGCTCTATACGGGTATTCCTGGGCGAAAAATTGAACAAATTAAGCGATTGGGACAACAGTTGATCGCTCGGCATCAAGGTCAATCATGGTTAGAGTGGTGTGCAGGTAAAGGGTATCTGGGGCGTTTTTTAGCCACTTATTCTGATAGTCCAGTGCTCAGTTTTGAATATCAAGAGGCCTTATGTCTACAAGGACAAGCTGAAGCGGATAAGCGCCAATTAGCGATGATGTTTGTGCAAGGCGATGCTTTTAAACCGAGTAGCCAAAAGTTGTTTAAACCCTGTCAACATGCGGTGGCTTTGCACGCTTGTGGTGATTTACATGTGCGCTTAATGCAATACGCTGCGCAAGCTTCGGTGTCTGCAGTGAGTGTTGCGCCTTGTTGTTATCATCTTATCGAAGCGGATCACTATCAACCATTATCGAGTTTAGGTCAGCAGTCTGGGTTGAATCTCACTCGCCAAGAGTTACGTATTCCTGTTCAAGAGACGGTTACTGGAGGTGAGCGAGTGAAACGTCACCGTCAACAAGAGATGAGTTATCGCTTAGGCTGGGATGAGTTACTTAAAGCGGAATTAGGCTTAATAGACTATCAACCGACACCAAGCATTAAAAAATCACAGCTTTCTGAAGGCTTTAAAGCATTTTGTCTTTGGGCAGCAGAACAAAAAGGCTTTTTGTTGGCGTTAGATAAGATTAATTTTGCGAACTATGAACAGCAAGGGTTAGCCCGTTATTGGCGTATGGAAAAATTGAGCCTTGTTCAACAAGGCTTTAGACGCTTATTAGAAATGTGGCTCGTTTGTGATAAGGCACTGTTCTTAGAAGAGCAAGGTTATCAAGTGTCAGTCAGTGAATTTTGTCCGCGAGAGGTAACACCAAGAAACTTGCTCATTCATGCCAAGCAGGCTTCTTTACTGGGGTAAAGCGGTCGTATCAGTCGACACTATCGTTACGTGCAGCCAGTTTTAGCGTCGACTTAAACTCAATGCGTAGATTTTAGCGCCTCTATCGCGTTGATATAAGGTAAATTAAAGCTGTCTGCGACTTCTTTACAAGTTACTTGTCCTTTGAGGATGTTCAGTCCCGCCAATAATCCTTTATCCTCGAGCAACGCTCGTTGATAACCCAGATTGGCAAGTTTTACAATGTAGGGAAGGGTAGCGTTATTGAGAGCAAAAGTGGAGGTTCGTGCTACGGCTCCCGGCATATTCGCGACACAGTAGTGAACCACATCATGCACGACATAACTGGGTTGATCGTGGGTAGTGGGATGAGAAGTCGCGAAGCATCCCCCCTGATCGATAGCGACATCAACGACCACCGATCCGGGTTTCATGCGTTTAATATGTTGTTCATTGACCAATTTTGGGGCGCTGGCTCCAGGGATCAACACCGCACCAATCACTAGATCGGCGTGAATAATTTGTTGTTCAATGACGTCAGCGGTGGAGTAGAGCAGTGTCGCTCGACCTTGGAACTCTTCATCTAATTTGCGTAAGGTTTCTAGATTACGGTCGAGTAGAGTGACATTCGCACGTAAGCCAATGGCGATTCTTGCGGCACTCGCGCCGACTACTCCACCTCCCAATATCAATACGTTGGCCGGCGCGACACCGGGCACGCCGCCGAGGAGAATTCCCATTCCTTTGTGAGATTTTTCCAACATACGAGCTCCGGCTTGAATGGACATTCTGCCAGCCACCTCAGACATTGGTGCTAGTAGTGGTAATCGACCCATACTATCTGTTACAGTTTCATAGGCAATACAGACAGCATTACTCTTGATAAGTGCTTCAGTTTGTGGAAAATCTGGAGCAAGATGCAAATAGGCAAATAAAATTTGCCCTTCTTTGAGCATAGCGCGTTCTGTGGCTTGAGGTTCTTTGACCTTAACGAGCATTTCGGCTTGCGAGTATACGTTTGCTGCATTAGGAACAATGGATGCCCCTGCAGCGATATAATCATCGTCTGAAAAGCCGATACCGGATCCTGCTTCGGTTTCGACAATCACTTGGTGGCCATGTAAAGTGAGCTCTCTTACACTGGCGGGTATCATTCCCACGCGATATTCGTGGTTTTTGATCTCTTTAGGTACACCAATAATCATTCTAACTCCTTACATGAATCATTCATGTTGGGTTTTTGTTGGAATTTTGTGTCGAGTTTATGACTAGTATAGTTGTGCGTATATAAAGTTTGATGCTGAATATGAAGAAGTTGTAATATATTTTTTTGCAAGGAAGTAATAAGGTGGAATAAAAAATGGCAGACAACTATAAAAGGCCCTCCAAGGATCTTGACCGTATTGATCGCAATATCTTAAATGAGTTGCAAAAAGATGGTCGTATTTCGAATGTAGAATTATCCAAACGGGTTGGTCTCTCGCCAACCCCTTGTTTGGAGCGGGTAAGACGACTTGAGCGTCAAGGATACATTACTGGGTATACTGCCCTGTTAAATCCCCAGTATCTTGATGCCTCACTGCTCGTGTTTGTGGAGATTACCCTTAATCGGGGGGCACCAGATGTTTTTGAGCAATTTAATGTTGCTGTGCAAAAACTCGATGACATCCAAGAGTGTCATCTCGTTTCTGGGGATTTCGATTATTTATTGAAAACACGAGTATCCGATATGGGAGCCTACCGTAAACTATTGGGTGATACCTTGTTGCGGTTACCTGGCGTTAACGATACGCGCACCTACGTGGTCATGGAAGAAGTGAAACAAACCAATCAACTGGTGATAAAAACTCGTTAAGCTTGATGATGTGAATAAGAGACTTCTTACCGCATTCTGACGTTGATACATTGGGTTTTTAACCGTGATATGGTTAAATCTACCAACAGTCTGAGCGGCCATCGCCGCTCAGACTGTTTTCTCCTCTCCAATATGGGTTATAGTATTTTTTATACTGGCCATTATCATAGTCAAGTTGGTATATGTTCAAACACAGTAACAATAAAGTTGAAACGATCATCAAAACCTCTGAGCAGTTGCCTCCCTCACGTTTAAATGGCAAGCAGCGTTTAAAAGAGTGTGGGCTTATCTTGGCGGTTCTCTGCTCCGTGTTACTGGCGGTAGCTTTACTGACCTTTCACCCTGCGGATCCTTCTTGGTCACAAACCGCGTGGGGTTCTGACATTCAAAATGCTGGTGGTATCGTTGGCGCTTGGGTTGCTGACACACTCTTTTTTGTTTTTGGCTCGCTGGCTTATCTATTGCCGATTATTTTTACTGTCACGGCATGGATAACGTTACGCCGTCGTGAGGAGCAAGAAAGTATTGATTTGATGCTGTGGGGGACTCGTTTACTTGGCTTAGTTATTTTGATCCTCACCAGTTGTGGGTTAGCTGATATCAATTTTGATGATATTTGGTATTTTTCGTCCGGTGGTGTGATTGGTGATGTTCTCACTAGCTTAGCATTACCGACCCTGAACTTACTTGGTACGACCTTAGTGCTGCTCTTTTTATGGGGAGCGGGGCTAACGTTATTAACCGGAATCTCTTGGTTAACGATTGTCGAGTGGCTCGGCAGTAACGGTATCCGAGGCGGTCAGTGGTTGATTCGCCGTGTCCGTGGTGACAAAGACGAGCTTATCCAGCCACAGAGTGTTGATCTTGAGCCGATGTCTCCCGATGTCGCGCCTGACAATACCTCATCCGTCAATTCGATCTCTGAGCGTATTTTGGAGACGAATAATAAGATTGTTGAACGCCAGTCAACAACGACAGAGCAAGCACCGCGACGCTTCAATATTCATATTCCGGATAACCAAAATACAGAGAAACCGGAGCGGAAAGTCTCGCTTAATGCGACGATAGAAGAGTTAGAACAGCAAGCTCGTCAATACGACGACTTTGCTGAAGAACCGGATTTCACTCCCCCTGTTCAAGAAAATCCTGTTCAGCCAGTCGAATCGATAGGATCGGTGACGCTGAGCGAAGCGAACGTGGATGATGAACCTGTATTTAATCCTCAAATGTTAGAGGAAACGGAATGGGACGATCCCATGACTCAACCTGCGATATCTCGCTTAGATGTTGTTGAAGACGAGTCATCGTCGCCCACATTAAGCCACTCGCCATCATCGGAGCCGAGACTGACTGCTGATCATGAGCAGAATATTGAGATGAGTGATGACGACGATGAGTCATTGCCATTGGACGCTGATGTTCAGGCATTTCAAAGCATGGTGTCTGATGCGCAAGCCAATATGGCGGCGACCCAAAATCCATTTTTGATGCAGCAAAATGTCAATTTGCCCAAACCTGCTGAGCCAATGCCCACTTTAGAGCTGCTGTATCATCCTGAGAAACGTGAAAACTTCATAGATCGCGTAGCGTTAGAAGAGATTGCCCGTTTAGTAGAATCAAAATTGGCTGATTATAAAATTCAAGCTCAAGTGGTGGGGATTTTTCCTGGGCCGGTGATTACGCGTTTTGAATTGGATTTAGCGCCTGGAGTCAAGGTCAGCCGAATATCGAGTTTATCGATGGATTTAGCGCGTTCCTTATCGGCGATGGCGGTACGAGTCGTGGAAGTTATTCCTGGTAAGCCTTATGTTGGCTTAGAGCTACCGAATATGAGTCGACAAACGGTGTACTTGTCGGATGTCGTCAGTAGTGCGCAATTTAAAGAGGCGAAGTCACCAACGACCATGGTTCTTGGGCAAGATATTGCTGGTGAAGCCGTGGTTGTCGATTTATCAAAGATGCCACACGTGTTAGTGGCAGGAACCACAGGTTCCGGTAAATCGGTTGGGGTTAACGTGATGATCCTCAGTATGCTTTACAAATCGACGCCAGAAGATGTGCGATTTATCATGATTGACCCTAAAATGCTCGAATTATCGGTATATGAAGGCATCCCACATTTATTGTCTGAGGTTGTCACCGATATGAAAGATGCGTCCAATGCATTGCGTTGGTGTGTCGGCGAAATGGAGCGTCGTTATAAATTAATGTCAGTATTGGGCGTGCGTAACATCAAAGGGTTTAACGATAAACTCAAAATGGCAGCGGAGGCTGGGCATCCGATTCACGATCCACTTTGGAAAGAAGGGGATAGCATGGATACCGCTCCCCCGCGTTTGGAAAAGCTGCCCTATATTGTTGTCGTCGTCGATGAGTTTGCAGACTTAATGATGGTGGTTGGTAAAAAAGTAGAAGAGTTGATCGCGCGCTTGGCGCAAAAAGCCCGAGCGGCGGGTATACACCTTATTCTTGCTACTCAACGCCCTTCAGTGGATGTGATCACCGGCTTAATTAAAGCAAATATTCCAACTCGCGTGGCGTTTACCGTATCAACCAAAACGGATTCTCGAACTATTCTTGATCAAAGTGGCGCAGAGTCATTACTGGGAATGGGGGATATGCTCTATCTCCCTCCGGGGTCGAGCCATACTATTCGCGTTCATGGAGCGTTTGCGTCTGATGATGATGTCCATGCGGTGGTCAATAACTGGAAAGCTCGCGGTAAGCCTAACTATATCAGTGATATTATCGCCGGTGATCAAGGACCAGAGTCGCTGCTGCCAGGTGAGAAAATGGACGATGATGAGGACATGGACCCGCTATTCGATCAAGTCGTTGAACACGTTGTAGAAACTCGCCGAGGTTCGGTCTCTGGTGTCCAACGTCGGTTTAAAATTGGCTACAATCGTGCGGCAAGAATCGTTGAGCAGCTTGAGGCGCAAGGTATTGTCAGTGCACCAGGCCATAATGGTAATCGTGAAGTGCTAGCGCCTTCCTCTAACCGAGAGTAGCCTTTAAAATTAATCTATACATAAAAAGGCCCTGTGTTCAACAGGGCCTTTTTTCATCATTAAACGCGTAGGTTATTGGCTAGCTGGTTTTATCACTTGATAGCGAGTTGTAACTAAGCAAACTGCGGGGCTTTGATCGGTCAGAAAAGCTTGTTTACCAGCGATACGATCGCTAGTAAGAACCATAGTTTCTTGATTCAGTTTACCTTGAAATGTCCACTTACTGAACGCTTCGTGCCTTGCGTCCGCACAATTGGTTTGTAACAAGTAACTTTCGATCGCCGTTACCTGACATTGGCCCGCGGCATTTTCTACGGCATGAAAAGTGATATGGCTCGCTCTGTCTCGATAATCGGTGACCGTGAAGGCATGAAACAACTGATCATGGCTAATAGGGGTTATCTGCTCTAGCATGCGGTGTGGATTGAGTTTCAGTACCTCTGCCGCAAACTCAGTGAGCATGCTCTCGCAGGGCAGTGCTTGCTGCTCGGCAATAATATCCATTGAGGTTGTGGGTCTTGTCGGAGACTCAGCCATGACACTGCAAGAGATGGTACTGGTGAGTGCAATCAAAGACAGTTTTTTCGCGGAGGTAAGCACTTTTTTCTCCCGAGGTGATTAATGGGCGTGAGTGTGGTTGTTACTCATATCCAGTACCGGTAGCTCAACAGGATAAACATTTTGCGCATCATCGATCAATTCGACAACAACAGTTTGCCCAGCGACGAAGGGCGTTGCAATATCCATAAACATAATATGATAGCCACCTGGAGTAAGATCAAACTGACCACGAGCTGGCACCGTGATGCTCTCGACTTGACGCATCGACATACGGCTATTTTCCATCACCATATGATGTAACTCAGTATGTGTTGCGGCATCGCTACGTGCAGCGACGAAAACAATATCAGAGTCAGACTGGTTGACCAATGAGAGGTATCCGGCACTGACTTTGGTTCCAGGAATGGTGGCTTTCGCTTTAGGCTCTGCAATCGATAAGCCTTTACCGATAGCAATCAGTTGTTCATCTTGTAAAGAATGATGAGCATGATGATGACTAGAGGCGGCATCGCTTTCAGCCGTGAAATGACGAACGATGGTTGCTAATACGAGTAGCAAAATGACGCCAATAAAGAGTTGGACAATACGATTCATGATTAACCTTGTTTAGTTTCTTGGTAGCGTTGTAGTGTGCGTTCGATACGGGCAGCCAGTTCTGTCGGTGTTGTACTGTAGCTCATCGACGTAACAAACTGTCCATTAGGGGCGATAACAAAGAATCGGGAGACATGATCAACGGTGTAGCTCAATGCGGAATTTTGCATATTAACCATGTCATAATAGACACCATATTGGTTTGTGATTTTATTAATGTCTTCTGCAGTACCAGTTGCGCCTTTAATTCTGGGATCAAAATGCTGCGCAAATTGATGCAATGATGTCAGATCATCGCGCGAGGGGTCGACACTGATAAACAAGCCTTGTACCTCATCACCGACTTCGGCTGGTAGCATGCGAAAAGCCGCCGACATGACGCCCATTGACGCCGGACAGACCTCTGCACAGCTCAGATAACCAAAGTAAAGTACCACTACTTTCCCTTGATAATCATCCAAATTAATGTCACCCAGTGCGGTATGAAGACTAAAGTTACCACCGATTTGATTGGGTTGTACTGGTCGCTCCCCGATGGGGACGGTTGAATATTTAACATACAAACTAATAACAATGGCGATCAAAATCGCCCCAGTTATTAAGGTGTATTTAATCGCTTTTGAACTCATGACGATAGGCCTTCTAAACTGAACGTTGGCAGTGCCGCTTGAATATCGTTATGTACTGCTACATGAGCGAAATCAACTGAAATCAATAAGCAGAACAACATGATACAAGCAATAGATAACAACATTAATTGTTTGCCCCACTGCTCGGTCGGCATCTTTTGAAAGCCAACCTTGGCGATATATAACCAATAAAGGCTAATCAATCCCATACCTAAAGCGAACCAACTTCCCGCATATCCATGGTAAGTGAGTGCCCAACATGCCACAGCAAAGGCAATAATATAACCAATGATATGGTAGCGAGCCTTAGCGATACCTTCTTGAATAGGAAGAACAGGAATGTTAGCCGCTTTATAATCATTAAATCGATAAATGGCAATCGCATAAGAGTGGGGGATTTGCCAAATACAGAACGTTAAAAATAAAATGGCGCCACCAATATCAAGTTGATGAGTGACGGCAAAGTAACCAATGACAGGAGGACAAGCACCAGATAAACCACCAATTAAAGTACCATGCACAGAATGGCGTTTATAATAGAGGCTGTAAAAGCCGACATAAACGACAAAACCCAGTACACCGAAGCCAAAGGCAAGTTTTGAGGTGAAAAAATACAAAATGGCAAAGCCAGCAAGCCCAAGTAAGCAAGCTTGCATCAGCGCGTGTGAAACGGGAACGATTTTTTGTACCAGTTCACGGTTACGTGTACGCTGCATTTTTGCATCTATGTCTATGTCAATGTAGTTATTAAAGACACAGCCAGAGGCTACGACCAAACTGGTGCCAAGGCAAACAGCAATAAAAAGTTGCCAGTCAATCTGGCCTTGTGAGGCCAGAAAGAAACCACCCGCCGCGGCAACGAGGTTGCCGCGGATGATGCCTGGTTTAGTAAGTTGTAAATAGTGCTTGAACATCATTACTTCCAGTTAGTGTCCCATCAGCATATTGTGGTTAAGATGCTGCATGATCCACATAGAGCCGACTAAGACGATAGCGACAATTACCACAGAAAAGACGGCGGTAATCACATTCCAAGCTTGCTCTGATGAGGTGTTCATATGTAGAAAGAACACAAGTTGTACTAGGATCTGAGCCACGGCACAGATCAGAATGACCACAACTTTGGTGGTTGGCGAGCCAATGTCTGCCATCACCATCGCAAATGGGATTAACGTCAGGAGTACCGAATACAAGAAACCCAGTAAGTACTCTTTCACGCTACCATGCGCTTGACCACCATGGGTCTGTTCATAAGAGTGTTCCATTACATTACCCCCATTAAGTACACTACGCTGAATACACAGATCCAGATAATATCTAAGAAGTGCCAGAACAAGCTGAGTAGTGCTAAGCGAGTCTTATTCGCTGTGGTGAAACCATCGCGTTTAAAATGGAAGAATAAGACGATCATCCAAATTAAACCGGCAAAGACGTGCAGACCGTGAGTCGCCACCAATGCGTAGAAAGATGACCAATAGGCACTGGTGCTAAGAGTAGCCCCAGCGAGGCTAAGATGATGGAACTCATAGAGCTCCATGATCAAGAAGCCAAAGCCTAACGCGAAAGTAATGCCTAGCCAAGTCGCCATGCCTTTCATATCATGGGCATTTTGCTTTAGCATTGCCATACCGAAGGTTAAGCTACTTAGCAATAGTAAAGCCGTTGTGCCAGCAACAAACCAAAGGTCAAACAGAGCGCTTGGTTCAACCATTCCAGCAAAGCTGTTAGAAAAAACCGCAAAAACAGCGAACAGGGTACCGAACAATAAACAGTCACTTAGGATATAAACCCAAAAGCCAAAGAGATCGTCACCGGCGGTATCATGATGATCATGATCATCATGTAAGTCATTAGTTTGAGTATGTGTGCTCATTATTACTCCTCAATCCTCATACCGTTTGTTTAGAGCCAGAAAGCTCTGGTTGAGAGTTGAAATGCGGGTGGTCTTGATAAACGCGCTCTAGATGCGGAGTTTCAATCGCTTCAACCTCCGATACTGGAACATAGTAATCTTTGTTGCGGTCGAAGCTGTAAGCAATCCACGCCCCAATCATACCAACGAAGCCAACAATCACCATCCACCAGATATGCCAAACAAAAGCAAATCCAAATACCAATGAGAAAGCACTGATTACGACGCCAGCCCAAGTATTTTTTGGCATATGGATCTGTTTGTAACGCTCAGGTTTCACGTATGCCATACCATGTTCTTTACGGTAGTGATGCTCATCACGATCGTGAATTTTTGGCAATGTCGCAAAGTTATAGAATGGTGGTGGTGACGAGGTCGCCCACTCAAGAGTGCGGCCATTCCATGGGTCACCTGTGGTATCTAAGTTATCTTTGCGATCACGGATACTGATGAAGATTTGCCATACTTGCGCAGCCACGCCAAGAGCGACGAGACCAACACCCGCAGCAGCAATCCACAACAGCGGTGCCCATTCTGGGTTTTCTATGCTCGATAAGCGACGAGTCATGCCGTTAAAGCCCAATACATAGACAGGCATAAAGGCAACAAAGAAGCCGACACTCCATAGGACACAAGAGATCTTGCCCCATTTTTCGTTGAGCTTAAAGCCGGTTGCTTTCGGGAACCAGTAGGTTAAACCTGCAAAGTAGCCGAACAGCGCACCACCAATAATCACGTTATGGAAGTGGGCGATAACGAATAAACTATTGTGTAGGACAAAGTTAGCCGCAGGAACGGCCAGCATAACCCCTGTCATACCACCGATAGTGAAGGTGATAAGGAATGAGAAAGTCCACCACATACTGGCTGAGAACTCGACCCGTCCTTTGTACATGGTAAACAGCCAGTTGAATATTTTCACCCCGGTTGGAATGGAAATAATCATGGTCGCAATACCAAAGAAGGCATTGACGCTCGCCCCCGCCCCCATGGTGAAGAAATGGTGTAACCAAACTACGAAAGAGAGCAGCATGATCACAGCGGTAGCAAGAACTAACGATGTATAACCGAAAAGACGTTTGCGTGAGAACGTCGCCACCACTTCTGAGAAAATACCAAATGCAGGTAAAATCAAGATATAAACTTCAGGGTGACCCCAAGCCCAAATCAAGTTTACGTACATCATTGGGTTACCACCCATGTCACTTGTAAAGAAGTGAGTACCGATATAACGGTCAAGGGTGAGTAGGGTAATAGTGACGGTTAGAATCGGGAATGCCACGACAATTAACGCGTTGGCGCAGAGCGATGTCCAAGTAAATACCGGCATCTGCATGAGTTTCATTCCAGGCGCTCGCATGCGCAATATCGTCGCGATGAAGTTAACCCCAGTTAACAAGGTACCTATCCCGGATATCTGCAGCGCCCACAGCCAGTAATCGACCCCGACCCAAGGGTTATATTCACTCCCTGAAAGAGGAGGATAAGCCAACCAACCCGTTGCTGCAAACTCACCGACAAACAATGAGATATTGACAAGAATTGCCCCTGCCACGAATAACCAAAAACTCAAAGAGTTAAGGAAAGGGAAGGCGACATCTCGAGCCCCGATTTGCAGCGGAACAATGATATTCATTAAGCCGACGATAAAGGGCATCGCAACAAAGAAAATCATGATCACGCCGTGAGCGGTAAAGACTTGGTCGTAATGTTCTGGTGGAAGGTATCCAAGACCGACGCTCTCTGCAGCTTGATGCGAACGCATCATGACAGCATCAGCAAATCCACGAAACATCATCACACCTGCGACGATGATGTACATCAGACCTATCTTCTTATGGTCGACAGAGGTAAACCATTCGTGCCATAAGTAAGCCCATTTTTTTGCGTAAGTGATATAACCGAGCAGTGCTAAACCGCCGAGAACCACCGCAAGCATGACGGGTAAAATAACCGGGTCATGATACGGGATAACGTCCCAGTTCAGTTTACCGAAGACTGCATTCGGCTCGGCATGAACATCGCCTTTATAAGCCATTTTGGACTCCTGAATATTTCTCAATGATGTCTTTAAATTGCAGTGGATTAACCGTAGAGAAGTAGGTAATCGGGTGCTGAGTTCGAATTTGCTCGTGGGAATTATCCACTAGCGCTTGATAGCTATAGTCATCAAGCACGTTGCCTGAACTTTTTACTTGGTTAACCCATTGCTCAAATTGCTCATCAGTGACGGCATGAGCTTTAAAATGCATATTGGAAAAACCTAATCCACTGTAGTTCGCTGACATGCCACGATAAACACCTTGTTCAGAAGCCATTAAACTCAAACGGTTTTCCATCCCTGCCATCGCATAGATTTGACTACCTAATTGAGGGATAAAGAAAGAGTTCATTGTTGTATCTGAAGTCACCAGAAATTGCACTGGGCGATCAACGGGAAATGAAATTTCGTTGATGGTGGCGATTCCTTTCTCTGGGTAGATGAATAGCCATTTCCAGTTCATCGCGACGACCTGAATAGTCAACGGTGGCTTATCTGACTCTATTGCTTGCCTCGGATCGAGTGAAAAAGCAGTAAGATAAGTGATGCGGCCCAACGCGAGAATAATCAAACATGGAATCGCCCAAACGACGATTTCAATCTTCGTTGAGTGTTCCCACTTGGGTTTGTACTCAGCCTTAGTGTTGCTATGACGGTACTTGTAAGGAAAGTAAATCGCCATGAACAAGACCGGGATAATGATAATTGCCATGAGTAGCACGGAGGTAATGATCAGTGATTTTTGCGCTTCACCAATCGGTCCTTTGGGATCAAACAACACCATATCAGTGCTGAAGATAGCGCCAATAAGACCTAAAACCGCAACCCCTAACAATATCAAAGTAACTTTAATGTTACTTTTGGTTTTCATTTTTCCTCCCAGGAAACCATAGAGTCTTATGTAATGGATAAATAAACGTCAAAACTAAGTCAGTGATGAGGGATTATCTATCAACTAGTTTGCTTCGGCACATTATTCTAAAGAAAACAAAGCAGTCTGCAACACATTATACACGTATGTTACAACTAAGTAGCCATTTGGCATTCTACGTCACAACAAAGCTACCGAGTTCACTGCAGTTTTTCATTTTGTCAACAAAGAAAAGTGCTAAAACGATTAATTCGCTGTCAGTTAAGCTCGTTTACGGATAATGAGAGTGGTTCGATCATTGGCATATTTATATTTGTTTTTCGCATTGACATGGCGCGCTATTTTTATGACTGCTAGAGGAAGGTTTGCCATGACCAATTCGGCAAGTCGACCGTAACAGGCCCAATGATGGTGAGGCTTGATTGACGATAAGCTAAATCATGTCAAGGCGAAAGCAAGATTATTTTCAGACCGAGAGAAGGGATCTATTATTTAACCTCTAACGATATCATGCACACATAAGTAATATCATTCTCGTCTCCGCCATTCATCATTTTATCTATGCCTATGCCCACATGTTTTATCAAGCTAATAACATTCTTGGGTTTAATTAATTTTTTCAGTAAAAAAATTAACATTAAAAATCATGCCAGTAATTAATTTCGTATCCAAATTAATTTAATAAGCGTGACGAAACGGAAATAATTCGTAATTTATTAATTGGGAACGGTTTTCATTGTGATCAGATTCATGGTTTCTATCTATTTGGTGAATGTACACTCAGCTCGTCAGCGGCACGAAGGGATTCTCATGCACAGTGGTCACTGACCTCGGACTTCAAAACGATAACCACATGAAAACGATGTACCCCCTAATCGCACACTTGGGGTCTGGGTAAAGCTAAGGACAGCACTAAACTAATAAAATCAACACAATGACCTTAAGGTCAATGGAGATAATAATGAAATTTAATACCTTTGGTAAACTTTCGCTTGCTTCTGTTTTGGTCTCTGCTGCACTGGCTGCGAATGCAGGGATCAGCGTTGAAAATGAACAGGGTTTATTTACGATTGGCGGTGATGTTGAGTATGATCTTAACTTCGTCGATAAAGATAGAAACAATCAAGGTACTCAAGACTTTAGTCAAAGTGGCCGTATTTTGGTGCAGATCGCAGCAGAACGTGAAGTCGCGAATGATCACTATTTAAGAGTTCAAGTTCAGCCGCTACTAAAATCCAGCGGTGATGTGGATCTGGATGATGCTTTCTTCGCTATTGGTCGTCAAGCCGATTGGGAATTAAAAATTGGTCGCTTTGAAGGCTTTGATATGTTCCCTGTTGGCCAAGATACGATGCTCGATTTTGCTGCTGATGCTGAACCTTACCGTATGAAAGACGCTCGTGGCCGTGGTGACTATGGTCAAGTGAGCTATGCAAAATCGATCGATAGTCTCTATTTTGAATTAGGCTCGCTGTTTAAGCAAAATGATGGCGCTGACAAAAACGCAGTTTTTGTTCGCCCTGTGGTCGCTTTCCAAGCTACAGATAACTTACGTTTTGCTGCAGCATTAGAAGCAAACTTAACGGCAGATAAAGCCGATGCGGCTAATGATTATCTTGGTTACGGTGCAACGGTTAACTACTCAGTACAAGACTTTAGTCTGGATTTGAGTTACGCCTACCGTGATTTTGATGTCACTGGTACCAAAGAAGATACTTCCATTGGTGCAGTGATTCAGTATAAGCGCTTTGGTTTAGGCCATATCTATTCACAAGCAGACACTGGCAGCAAAGAGAAAATGAATACGACTTGGGCATCTTATGAAATTGCTAACGTAATGGATGTACAAGATTTCTCTATCTACTTGGGTTCTTACTTCTCGAAAGTTGACAACGCTGCCGATGATCAAGATGTAGGGGTTCGCGTTCGTTTCAAATATTTCTTCTAAGTATTAATCGCACTGCTGATTTTGCCCACCTGATGGTGGGCATTTTTATTATTTCTGTTTTACAAACTGTACGGCCACCATCACGCTCAGCGCGAGTAAATTACCTGCAAAAATTACCACCAACCATTGCGGCATCGATAGATTGAATAATTGCCAAGAGATTTGGCTACAATCGCCATACGCTTCAAACATCCACGGCATCCATTGATTAAGTGGTGCCCAACTCGGAAAAGTAACAAACAGATCGCAAGTATTAAATGGAGATGGGTTCAGTTGATAATCGACATGTTGGAGTGAAAGGCTTAGGCCTTGATAAGCGCTGTAACCCCAACCGGCAAAACCAAGCCATCGCAACAGAGCGCGTTGGGGGTTAATTAAGCCGATACCTGCGGCACCGACAATGCCGAGCATAGCGATACGTTCATAAACACACATCACGCAGGGAGCAAGCAGCATGACATGCTGGAAGTAAAGTGCGCAAAGTTCAAAAAAAATCACTAAGCCAAGCAGTAAAGCCCATGATAGACGAGAGCGGGAAAAGCGTTGAAGTTGAAAGATAAAGTTCACATGACTGTCCTTGCTAAATTAACATGACGACGAAATAGTCATTTCGTCGTCGATTAGAGCTTTTTAGCTTGGATTGGTTTCTTATTCAATACAATTTTTAATGGCTGCTGAGCATGGCTCCCGCTTTGAGGCTATGATGGGTTATCCAGCCAAGATCATAAAAATACCCAGTCATCGGTTCTAGGAAGACGATCACACCGACTAATCCCACTAAGGTCATGACAATGGTATAGGGTAGCGCCATAAACACCATGCGCCCATACGACAAGCGAATTAATGGCGCTAGCGCTGAAGTGAGTAAAAATAAGAAAGCGGCTTGGCCATTAGGCGTTGCTACAGAGGGGAGGTTGGTCCCGGTATTTATTGCCACTGCAAGAAGATCGAATTGATCTCTTGAGATAATGCCGTGTGTTAACGCCGCTTGAACCTCGCTAATGTAGACCGTACCGACAAATACGTTGTCAGAAACCATCGATAGCAAGCCATTAGCAACATAAAACAGAGCCAGTTGACTGCCCTTATCATCAATATGCAGCACCGCATCGATAATAGGTGTAAACAGTTGTTGATCGATGATCACGGCGACAATCGAGAAAAAAACCGCCAGTAACGCGGTAAAGGGCAGCGCTTCTTCAAAAGCTTTACCCATCGCATGTTCTTCAACGATGCCAGAAAAGCTGGTGGCGAGAATGATCACTGATAAACCGATCAGACCAACCGCAGCAAGGTGTAAAGCTAAGCCTATAATCAGCCAAACGGCAATCAAGGCCTGAACCCAAAGTTTGGCAATATCTTGTTTTGTTCGGTTGCGGCGAGCTTGGCTATCAAAGTCCATGAGTATTTGTCGTACATTGATAGGCAGTGGAGCGCCATAACCAAATATCTGAAATTTTTCTATCACCACACAAGTTAAAATACCGCAAAGCAACACAGGAATAGTAATGGGGGCCATACGGATGAAAAATTCACCAAAAAGCCAACCCGCGTGATCGGCAATGATAAGATTCTGCGGCTCACCAACCATGGTCATCACGCCCCCTAAAGCGGTACCGACACCTGCGTGCATTAATAGTGAGCGTAGAAAAGCGCGATAGTCTTCTAAGTCATTACGAGTCAGTTCAGAGATTTGCTCATCGTGAGTATGATCGTGCGTAGCGAGAATGGGCTGCCCAGAAGCCACTTTATGATAAATGGCATAGAATCCGACTGCGACACTGATGATCACGGCGATGACGGTTAACGCATCAAGGAAAGCGGAAAGGAATGCGGCAGTCAGACAAAAGGCGACAGATAACAGTATTTTGGAGCGGATGCCGAGTAAGATTTTGGTGAAAATGAACAGGAGCAAGTTCTTCATAAAGTAGATCCCTGCGACCATAAACATCAATAAAAGTAGAACTTCAATGTTGGCGACTAACTCGTGTTTGACCTGTTCTGGACTGGTCATGCCTATCGCAATCGCTTCAATCGCCAGTAATCCACCGGGCTGGAGAGGATAACACTTCAGCGCCATAGCTAAAGTGAAAATGAATTCCGCGACTAACAACCATCCGGCAACAAAAGGATCGATGAAAAAGAAGACGATAGGATTGATAATAAGGAAGGTAATAATGGCAACTTTGTACCAATCAGGCGCTTTGCCTAAAAAGTTTTTAATAAAGGCACTTCCGAGTGACATCGGCATGGTTATTTCTCTCAGTTAGTTAGCGACCTTGATGACATGAGATGAGCCGCAGCTCTGCTACTGGCTTCCTCAGTCGTTGAGGATAGAGATGGATAAGAGTAGAGGATGAGGATTGGAGAGTAAATATAGTAGCACGGCTTTTAACGCTTTGTTTTTGGTAAGTTACATTGAAAAAATCGTAGTTATATGACGAGACTAATAAAACCTTGTCAAAAAATAGAGTAATTACTCCAACAAAAAGCTCACATAACTTTACTGAGGGTTTGTTTCCGCTGAATGACAACTGGTGGTATGATGAGTACTATTCGACGCAAATCAACAGACACTGGATAAGTAGTTAATGGTTATCAAGGCAAAAAGCCCAGCGGGTTTTGCAGAAAAATACATCATCGAAAGCATTTGGAATGGCCGCTTTGCTCCTGGGTCAATTTTACCCGCAGAACGTGAATTATCAGAACTTATCGGCGTTACTCGAACCACTTTACGTGAAGTATTACAGCGTCTGGCTCGTGATGGATGGTTAACCATTCAACATGGCAAGCCGACCAAAGTGAATCAATTTATGGAAACCTCAGGTTTGCATATATTAGACACCTTGATGACATTGGATGCCGAAAATGCCACCAGTATCGTTGAGGATCTGTTAGCGGCACGGACTAATATCAGCCCAATCTTTATGCGTTACGCATTTAAAAACAATCAAGAGAGCTCGGCAAGAACCATCAGTAATGTGATTGAGTGCAGTGAAGCACTGCTGAATGCTGAAAGTTGGGATGCGTTTATCGCTTCTTCACCTTATGCCGAAAAAATCAAACAGCATATCAAAGAAGATGGTGAGAAAGATGAAGAAAAACGTCAAGATGCCCTGATCGCTAAAACGTTCAACTTCTATGATTACATGCTTTTTCAACGTTTAGCTTTCCACTCGGGCAACCAAATTTATGGCTTGATCTTTAATGGGGTTAAGAAGCTCTATGACCGTGTTGGTAGCTACTATTTTTCTAATCCTGAGGCTCGTCAACTGGCCCTTGCGTTTTATCGTCAGTTGCTGGATGTGTGTCAGACCGAAAATTTTGAGCAATTGCCTCATGTGATCCGCCACTATGGTATTGCTAGTGCGCAGATTTGGAATCAAATGAAGATGACGTTGCCATCGAACTTTACCGAGGATGATCACTAGCTATTAGCTATCCTTTTCCTCGTTCAATCGTTCATGACGCGCTATTGAACGAGGAATGCTTATCTTGCTGAGCGCTGATGAACCTGATGGTTCACTGGAATCTCACGCTTGTTGGTCGTAAAGATTATACCGCCTCTCCACCTCCTGCTGCTTTAAACCAATGAGTAAGATGAGTTTTCAGATCTTTTAACTCATCGGGTCCAATCAGGGCCAAGCCTAGATCCTCTGCTCGAGTTATATCATTGTGGCGGAGTGGACGAAAACTCACCAACATTGCTCTCGCTTGTAAGCCACCAAGTAAATCACGCAAAGATTCAAGCTTATAGAGGGTGTCATCGCCATCGTCGCGCATGCCTTTCGTCTTGCATTCAATGATGTGCAGTTTGTTGTTGACTACGGTGGCGACGTCCAGCTCATTACGAACCTCTCGCTCACCAAGCTGACGATAGACTTGTACATTAAGAGAGCAGTCTTGAATGGTCGGTAGATCGTGTTGGATCTGTTTTACTGTACTGTGGACTAAGGTTTCTAACCATTCGCCATTGGCAAAGCGGCGTGCATCTTCATTGACAAAGGTCAGTATCCCTTGTTGATAAGTGGCAATTCCACTGTCAACCAAATCATCGAGCAATAAATTTAACTCTCGATAGCCTTGCTGCTTTTCTGATAATTCAACCTCTAAACGTTGCTCTTTTCGGCACGTGGTCGCCAGATAGTTGAGCGTAGCCAGACCGGGACCGAGTTCCAGTGCGTGACTTGCCCAACGCTGTCCTAGAGCGTGGAGTTTGAGATCGAGCTGAGGCGATAAATGGTATTCACTGAACTCACCCCGAGCGCCAAAGATAGTCAGATAATCGGCAATGGTGATGTTATCTTGCAGTTGTGTGTCGCCAGCATCCTCTGGATAGAGCCAGCAAAGTCTGTCGCTGCTGGGTTCAACGACAAAAATAGGCCAATGATGAGTACGAAATACCTCATACACACTCAGTAAACGATGACGAAGGCCACAGCTGGCATTCAATTTCACCTCTTCTTTACGATTTTTGAGTTTTTCTGCCAGTTGTCGAATTGCGGCTTTTATTTTGGCTATCTCAGCGCCAGCAGGGATTTCAAAAAACTCTGATGTGATCTTACGCCGATCCAGAACGGTACTTAAGCGAGAAAACAGACTGCGCTGAGAGTCGTCACCAATAAACACAATGTGCCGACTGATGGTCCGATTGTCGAGTAGGGGGGTGACTAAACGCACGGGGTCTTGGTCAATAATGCCAACATGAACGGCCATAGATAATCCTCATGTGTGGCTTGCAAAGTGGAGAGGGGAAATAGGAAGTGTGCAAGCCTTTGTGTTGATATAACGGTGAGGCCGTGAAAAAACAACCAGAAGAGCGAATAAAAGTACCAGAGCAGCGCAGTTTTGACACAGAGCTAACCCAATGCTGGAGAACAATACGCTTAGCTGGGGGGATGAGTAAGCGCCCCATTCACAAGCTGTATCTATGATCATGGGGCTGGGTGTGGTTCCTGAAAACTCAGGGCATAATGATTGGATAAATTACAAGGTGAAACGGTGTACTAATTGCCCTTGTTGCTCGGCGAGACGAGTTAAATTTGCACTGGTTTGGGCGATTTCACTCATCGCTTGATAGCTTTGATCGGCAATATGATTAATGTCTTCAATACTGCGAGCCATTGAACTAGTGGTTTCACTCTGTTCGAGTGCCGCTTGGGAAATATGGGTACTCATTTGGCTAATCTCGATGATCAGAGCTTGGATCTCCTCCATGGCACTATTGGCCGTTGAAGCTTTTTCGACCGATTGATCCATCTCTTGCATGCAGCTCTCTATCACTTTACTGGCCGTATTTGAGCTAGATTGCAAGTTACTGATCATGGTTTCGATTTCAGACGTCGATTGCGTAGTACGCTGCGCTAATACACGCACTTCATCTGCGACAACCGCAAAGCCTCGTCCTTGTTCTCCTGCGCGTGCCGCTTCGATAGCCGCATTTAGTGCGAGCAGATTCGTTTGCTCGGCGATATTGCGAATTACATCCAAAATCGAGCCAATTTTACTGCTCATTTTGTGCAGTTCACTGACGGCACTGACGGAATCGGTCAGGCGCGATTCAAGTTGATTGATGGTGGTGATGTTGTCATTCATGATCCGTCGTCCAGATTCTGACGCGCTTTCTACTTGTTGGACCATATGCAAAGAGTTTTGCGCATTATTCGCCACTTCTTGTACCGAATGAGCCATTTCGGTCATTGCTGTCGCAACATTCGCGGTTTGCTCACGCTGGCTATTGAGTTTATTTTGCGCATGTTGTGATGTTGATTGGTTAGTATTCGCGGTCAGGGTGAGATCATCGGATGCGGTGTTCAGCTTCATTAGAATATCATGCAGATTATCGGCTAAAGAGTTAATGTGCGAACTCACTCGAGCAAATTCATTATGATGGCGAACTTCAATACGTTTGGTCATGTCGCCCTGGGTTAAACTTTCTAAGGTGGTGAGTATGTGCTTGAGGGGGCTTCTTACACTATGAGCAATATGATAGCCAATCCCCGCTGCTAATAGAGTGACCAATAAACCGATCGCAATCGCTCGATAGACGCCAGAATCATACACTTCTCCCGCATCATACAACGCGTGATTTAAATCTTGCGTTGCTGCTTGGTTAAAGGAATCTAAAATAACCATTGCGTTATCGACATCCTTCGCTAGGTTGGCAATATTATCATACAGAGCATAGCGGGCTTGTAGATACTCATTATGTTGATCAAGCACGCCACCTTTATGACCTACATCTAGAGTGAACTGTTGAATAGATTCACTAAAATTTCGGTTAAGTTCAGGTAATTGAGCTGCTAGGCCTCTGAATGCATCATTGAGTTGAGAGACTGCCCGCCGATTTCTGGCGAGAGATTTATCGACAAACTCTCGATCTGAACTTGCTAGGGCATCAGAGGTGATTAGCTCGGCATCCCTTAGGCGCATAAAATAACCATTCGCCATCATCTTTATCGATACGCTGGTTTGTTGATCAACCAGTTCCCTCATACCAACACTGAGTGATGAATGCAGGCGTTGAAAGTCACGAGTCGATTGCTGCACTTTAGCCTGCGCATCAAACATCGCTTGATAGTTGGTCATCGCTAAATAGGCTTCATTGAAGTAGCGTTGTTCTAGTTCTCGTAAAGCGCTGATCCGCTCTTCGAGTACTGCATGTTGAGCGCTCGCGGCGGCTAGTTTATCAATCAAGAGCTGAAATTCACTTTGTGCTTGGGTAAATTCCTGACGGCGTTGATTCATCAGCTCAACATTTTGGGTGGTCAAAAAATCTTTAAACGATTTATCCGCAGAAAGGAGTTGGACACTGGTTTGATTAGATAACGAGACCAGTGGTAATACCGAACTCGTTACACCTTCGAAATTTTGGTGGATCTGACGCATGCTGTCCATCATGATGGTCACGGTAATGGCGAACATGATAATGATCAGTGTAAAGCCTGCGTACATTCGTCGAATAACAGAACCTTGCATATTTCTCTCCATGAAGTACTTTGTAGCAAAATGACTCAACAAGATTCATTCCATTTAAGATTGTACTCTTCGTCAGACTCGCAGCCCCTTAGTATGATTGAACGTTGTCAATCGGGTGACGTTTCTAGTGTTTGACGTGCAACAATAAATGGTGTGAATGGCAGTCATAAAAAATTAACAAATTAGTCAGTATTGTATTGATAATGACACACGCATTTCATGATCCGGGCAGCAAAACGTCGGTTGCGTAAGTAGTTGAAAGCCATTCTGTTAAGTGGGCCGTGTTTTGTATTGAGCTTTATCGTCCCTTGTCGCATACTCAACGGAAACGATTTTATTCATCCCTATTAATGGAGTATGTCATGGCTGAAGAAACCCTATTTAGCAAAATCATCCGTAAAGAAATCCCTGCTGATATTCTTTATCAAGACGAACTGGTTACCGCATTTCGCGATATTAATCCACGCGCACCAAGCCATATTTTAATTATCCCTAACCGATTGATTGCGACTGTGAATGATGTGACCGATGAGGATGAATTAGCCTTAGGACGTCTTTTTACCGTGGCTAAAAAAATAGCTAAGCAAGAAGGAATTGCAGCCGATGGCTATCGTCTGATCGTCAACTGTAATGCCCACGGTGGTCAAGAGGTTTATCATATTCACATGCATTTGGTTGGTGGCCGACCTTTAGGTCCGTTGTTGATGAGTTGATGCTGGCTTTGCGGGGGAGAAAACACCGAGTGAACGTTTATCTGCTGCGCAGCGGTTTACTTTCGGTCTGCGTATTACTGAGCGCTTGTGCTAGTTTTACCGCTGGTAACTTATTTAGCCATTACAGTGCGCAAAATGCTCGATTACATCAGACCGTAAAAGAGGGCGATTATGCTCAAGCTAGTGCAACGTTATCGGATTATGTCGCTGGTGATATTTTAGATAATCTCGAAAAAGGACGGGTTTATTTACTTGCTGAGCAATTTGAACAGAGTCGTTCGGCATTCGCCTTATCTGATGCGGCTGTTCAACGTCAGCAAGATCAAGCCGTTATTTCATTAAGTGCGACAGCAAGCAGTGCTGGTGCATTGGCTATCAATGATAACTTGCAAGAATATACGCCTGCTGATTATGAGCTCGGTTTTTTACACCTTTATTTGGGTTTGAACTACCTGCATAGTAATCAATTAGAAAGTGCATTGGTTGAAATGCGTCGCGCGAATCAGGTACAAGAGCAAGCTCGTAAAAACCGTCAAGCGCAATTAGAAAAAGCACAGAAAGAGTTACGAGCAAGTGGTATTACTCCCAATATTGGCAGTATTTTAGCGCAATACCCGGATGCAGGAGAGACACTACAAGCAGTACAGAGTGGTTATCTGTTGTACGTGTCGGCGTTGTTGTATGAAGCCGCGGATGACCTAAACAGTGCTTATGTTGATTATCGGCGAGCATTAGCGGTGGTGCCCTCCAATCGTGCCGTGATTGATGGTACGATGCGGGTCGCGAAGCGTTTAGGTATGAATGAGCATTTATCTCAACTGACGCAACGCTATGGTGAAAGAACAGCGCTGCATGCTCAGCAAGGTCAAGTGATTATTATTGAGGAGCAGGGGGTTGTTGATGCGAGACAGAATTGGCGTTTGACACTCCCTCTCTCGGATCGGCGGGGGAATACGGTATTATACTCTTTGGCGTTACCTTATTATCCAACAGCCGCACCGACGCGTTTTTCTCCACTATTCTTAAATCAACAAGCGTTACCAAGTGATTTACTGACCGATGTTAATTTGATGGCAAGGCATGACCTCTCCGAACGTATGCCGAGTATGGTGGTTCGTCAAGCTTTGCGGGTGGTTGCCAAAGATCAAATTCGTAAAGAGAGTACACAGGGTGATGGGGTGAGTAGCCTTTTGCTGAATGTGTTTAATACGTTAACGGAGCAACCGGACACTCGAAGTTGGATAACTTTGCCCGGTCGTGTTTATGCGGCGCATCATAGCGTAAAATCAGGTGAGCAAACTCTGACTTCTGATGGTCTAAGCTATACCTTTAATGTGCCAGAAGGCGGTACGACTTTGGTGTGGGTTTCTCGGCAAGGAAGTAAAGCCACCATCTGGCACCGACAACTAGGAAGGTTATGATGAAAACAATCATAGTAAGTGTATTGGCGCTCTTTTTTCTAACGGCTTGTGCCAGTAATACCGCCGGTATGCGAGTTGATGGTATGAGTCAACGGGTGTTATTTGCTGATAATGTGCTGGCGGGAAGAGTACAAATAGAAGAGATTAAAACCGTTCAAGCTCATGGTCATACTCGAGGCGTAGTACAAGTACTCAGTCGTTATCGCGGTGATCAACATCTTCAATATCGTTTTTATTGGTATGATGATAATGGGCTTGAAGTTAATCCACAGCCGGGAACTTGGCAGGCACTGATGTTACGTGGCGGTGAACAACGCACCATGTCAGAAGTGTCAGTTAATCCGCAAGGAACGCAGTTTCGATTACAAATCCGTGAGTTAAATAATTAATTGATCAGATGAATTGAGGAAACAACATGAGAAAGAGTGTAATTGCACTGCTTGGTGTCGCGGTTTTATTGGGCGGATGTTCGAACCGAGTCAGTTATGGTGATGCACAAGCGGTGGAAACAGTAACTGTCGACTTTGGTTCTACGGATTTACAAAAAATCGCGGCGGAGATGGTCGATAGCATGATGATGTCGGGCTCCGTAGCAGCGATCACTCGCGATGCACGTCCTATCGTCTTTGTGGAACGGATTAAGAATAAAACCAGTGAGCATATTGATACTGAATCGATCACTGACACTATTAGTACCAAAATGCTCAATTCAGGTAAATTCCGGTTTGTCGATATGGATCGGGTTGAAGCAGTACGTAAGCAACTGAATTTCCAAAATACCGATGAGTTGGTTGACCAACGTTCCGCGATTCAATTTGGACAAATGGTCGGTGCGCAATACATGCTGTACGGTAACTTATCAAGCATTGTTAAAAGTGCCGGTAATGATAAAGATGTCTATTACAAAATGACCATGCGCTTAATGGACCTGAGAACGGGTTTGATTGAGTGGGCTGATGAAACAGAAATACGTAAACAGCAGTCTAGAAGCTTATTTGGTTGGTAAGTATACAGTAATGAGGTGAGTGATGGCGAAAATGTCGTGGCGTGAAGCATGTCGACTGGATACGACGTTAGCGTCATTAACTCACTTTTTTCCTTCTCCTCCAGAATATGCACAAACCCTAGTCGGTGGTCTAACCAATCGCTGTTGGCGGATTGAACACTCTGCTAATGAGCACTATGTGTGGCGGCCCGTCACCACAATCACTAAAGCGTTCGCTATTTCTCGTTTTCAAGAATATCAAATTCTAAAAGCGATAGAGCAAACACAGCTCGGACCTAAAGCCATCACCATTAATGATCAAGGATTATTGGTTGAATGGGTAGCGGGCAAAGCGTTGATGGAAGGCTTACCCGGTGACTCATTAATTCCGTTGCTCGCCAAGATCCATCAAACCTCGGTAACTCGTCTACCCGTAGCCCCTTTTAATTACACCGCACGTGTCGATCACTATTGGTTGCAGCTATCCGATAAATTGAAGAGTGCCGAGTATGAAGCCCTCTATCATCAATGGCGATCAGCACCGAGTTGCTCGTCAATACCTGCGAGTTTGTGTCATTTCGATTTTGCTGGTTACAACATTATTCAAACCCATATAGGCTACCGAGTGATCGATTGGGAGTACGCCACTCTTGCTGATCCTCGTTTGGATCTTGCTTTGATGATTGAAGCGACTGAGCTGCCATTATTGGAATCTGTATTTCGTTATTGCCACTATCGTCAGATCGATCAGGTTGATGAATGGATTGCTGGTGTAAAAATGTGGCAACCTCGCTGCCAATTGATGGCGATGTTGTGGTATTTACTCGCATTTCAACTTTGGGGCGATGACTCTTATTTGCAGCAAGCGGTTAAATTACAACAAACGTTAGCGGTTTTTTCTCAGCAAGCTTGAGTTGAAGTCATGAATAATGCAGTAGATAACATTTTAATCCCTAGCTTTCGTGGTAGATTAAACATTCAAAGCAGTGGGGGAAGCGTATGATTATTTATTTACATGGATTTGATTCAACCAGTCCGGGCAATCACGAGAAAATTTTACAACTGCAATTTATTGATGATGATGTGCACTTTATCAGCTATAGCACACAACATCCTAAGCATGATATGCAGCATTTACTAAAAGAAGTGCATCGCGCGATTGAACGTTCAGATGATCCCCATCCACTGATTTGCGGTGTTGGATTAGGCGGATATTGGGCTGAGCGAATAGGTTTTCTGTGTGGTATTAAGCAAGTAATGTTTAACCCCAACTTGCACCCAGAACGCAATATGCAAGGCAAAATTGACAGGCCAGAAGAGTATGAAGATATTGCCACGAAATGTGTTGAGCAGTATCGCATGAAAAATAAAGGCCGCTGCCTAGTTTTCTTATCACGACAGGATGCAGTTTTAGATAACCAGCAAACGGAACAGCAGTTACAAGCCTATTATTCGATTGTATGGGATGAAGAGCAACCACACAAATTCAAAAAAATCTCTCAGCATTTACAGGCTATCAAAGCGTTCAAAAACGCTTAATGATTCTCGATGAACCTTGATTTCAGCAGCCAGTTATATGGCTGCTTTTTTATGTAATCAATGTTGATGGTGATCTGAAATTATCCTTCATACGCTCAAGAGATAGCGATAAAGCAGCGTATTTACCATCAAGAGAATGACGCATGTAAAACAATAATGATCTATGTTAAGTCGATTAATATAGAAAGATTTTAACATAATTCTTACTTAGGTATTCAATAGGTTTGTTACAGTGACCGTTTATTTCGATTAATGAACGGATAAACGCTGATGATGAAACACACGATTCCATTTTCATTGAGTACACTCTGGATCGGATTATTGACTTCTAGTTTTGCTGTAGCAGACGTTACCGATACAAAAAGCCCATGGAGTGGTGATGCTAAGCTTGGGTTTATTTATTCTAAAAATAGTGCATCAACACTGTCGGTAAACTCAGGTGCGCTGGTTAAATATCAACAGGAGCAATGGCGACAGCAGTTAGCATTAGCGACCTTTTATTCCTATAAATCTGACAGTAATGATGATGGTACTAACAAGTATCGTCTTATTTACGATATTAAACATGATGTCAGCCGGCACTTATTCGTATTTGGTAATAGTAAGTATGAGCATGATCAGTATGCGACCTATCGTCATCAAGCTTTAGCAGTTGGAGGACTTGGGGCGACATTACTGGATACAGAAACCACTAAAGTGGATCTAGGTTTAGGTCCAGGTTTTCGTCATTCGGTACGTCAGCCTTCTTCGACGGTGCAGGGTTCACGTAGTGATAATGAATGGATTGCGAATGCATTTGTACAAGCGCAAAGTGCGATTAGCCAAAATTTAGCGATTGGTGCGTCAGCGCGAGTCGATTATGGTGATAGCAATACAACGACGAGCATAAAAGGCTCATTATCCAATAAATTGGCTGAACGTTTAGCTTTGGTTTTTGATACGGAGTACATCAATAACAGCACGGTTGCTAAAGGAAAGAGCCGCGATGAAATTTATAGTACGCTTAGTTTAAGCTATGCTTTTTAGTTTGTCACAGAGATTGATTGACGAGTGGTTAGTTAACTAATAAAAAAGGCGTCCTTAATAAGGACGCCTTTTTAATCGGTATAACGAGTTAGAAAGACTGAGGTTTGGTCATGCCTGCCGCTGCTTGTGTACGTGCAGCTTGGCTACCAGCACCTTGAGGCTGATAACGTTGGTCACGGACTGGAGCTGCCACGACATTGATCTCTTTTAAGTCTGCTGAACCCGGGGCTTTTGCCATTGGAGCAAACGCATAACCTTGTTTGCGAGCATGATTGGTTAACGTAGGGGCGTTAATGACAATCGGTGCTTCTTCAGGTAATAAGTCATCGGTTTCAACAATCACAGGTTCAATATCCGTATCGCTGATCACCAATGGCTCTTGTAGATCTTCAACGGTCTCATTTTGTGTCTCTGATTGTGGAGCACACTGTTCTATGCTCTCAACAGAGGTCTCTATTGACTCGCTAGCGACGATAATCTGCACGTCTGCATCAGGCATTGCTTCACTTGTTATAGGCTGCTCAACAACGCTTTGCTGACTATCGACGGTCGCGACTAGCGCATCTTGTGATACAACGTCTGTTTCAGTACGACGAATGATTACTTTACCCATGGCCATTTCTGGGAAAGCAAATCCACCGAGCACGACAGTTGGTGTCACTGGCGAAGCCTCAGTATTGACATCAACAGACGGTTGATGGGTCGTTACCTCTGTTGGCGTTGCTACTGCTTGATGCTGTTGTCCATGTGGTTTAGCAAGATCATAACGCGGCATGACTTTACCCATTGCCATTTCAGGCGATGCCACTCCTCCTTTACGTAAGCGGAAAGGGTTTGGACGGCGATCACGACCACGACGGCGACGTTGTCCACTGGCACGTAAGTGGCGAGGTGAACGGCGATTACGGCGTTGTTTCTGTTCGTCTTGATCTTGAGCATCAGCATGACTGGTTTGCTCTTGGTCGACTGGGCTTTCAATAGCTGCTAATGGTGTGGTGTCAACCAGTGTTGGTGTTGCTTGTTCCGCATCAGGCGCTAACACTATCGGCTCATCAACGACAGGATTTGAAGTTTGTTGATCCTTAACGCGAATCGACTTCTCCAACTTACGACGTTGACGGCGTTCTTTCACAACCGCTGGTTTTACTTCTTGAATGTCTGGTGTGATGGCTTTGTCGGCACGAGGGGATGGAACGGCCTCTTTTTGTGCTTCTTCAGCCAGTTGACGACCTTGCTCTTGAAGTTTGAGCGATTGGTTGTTGTCTCGTTGTGGTTTATTACGACGAGGCTGCTCAGGACGCTCTTGGGCAGGTTTGCGATCTTGTTGTTTACGTGGCGCAGGTGTTGCTGATTCTTTCTCTGCTTTTTCAACCACGTCATCCGCTTTGCGTTTATTGTGCTTATCACGCGGATTACGGCGACGTTCATTACGCTCACGACGAGGTTGTGCGGGTTTCGTTTCTATTTGAGCGGGCACAACGGGTTCTTTCACTTCTTCAGGCGTTGAGCTGAATAGCGTTGATAGTGCTTTAAAGAAACGGCTGACCAGTGTCGGCTGCTTTTCTGTTACTGGTTCTGCTGGCGCTGTTTCTACCTGAACCCTCGGTGCCGGTGCATTTTGGGCTGGAGAAGCAAAACCTTTCAGTACTGGCTCTTCAATACGCTTAGGTTTGATTTCAGCGTCAGTCAGTTCTTTCCCTTCGGCTTCTCTCATTGCTTCCAGTTTATTTGGGATCAAGTAAGAGAGAATCTCTTGCTCTTCGCCTTCACGAATACGTAGCACTTCAAAATGTGGCGTTTCCATATCCGAGTTAGGGACAATGGTGATTTTCACTTCTTGATTACGTTCAATATGGTTAATCGAGCGGCGCTTTTCATTCAGCAAATAAGACGCGATTGAAACAGGCACCACGGCAAGAACTTGAACCGTATTGTCTTTTAGTGCTTCTTCTTCGATAAGGCGCAGTACAGATAATGCCAGTGATTCATTGTCACGAATAACCCCAGTGCCTGAGCAGCGAGGACAAATGTGATGACTGGCTTCTGCTAGAGAAGGACTTAAACGTTGACGAGACATTTCCAACAAACCAAAGCGAGAGATACGCCCGATTTGTACGCGAGCGCGATCTAAACGCACGGCTTCACGTAAACGGTTTTCAACTTCACGTTGATGGCGAACTGGCGTCATATCGATAAAGTCGATCACCACTAGGCCGCCTAAGTCGCGAAGACGCAATTGACGAGCAATTTCATCCGCAGCTTCTAAGTTGGTATTTAAGGCAGTCTCTTCGATATCACTGCCTTTGGTTGCACGAGCCGAGTTGATATCGATCGACGTTAAGGCTTCGGTTGGGTCAATAACAATCGAACCACCAGAAGGCAGGCGAACTTCACGTTGGAAGGCCGATTCAATTTGGCTTTCAATCTGGAAGTGACTGAATAGCGGAACCTCACCGTCGTATTTCTTTACGCGACTGGCAAAGTCTGGGCGAATAAGACGGATATGCTCAAGCGCTCGTTCGTAAATGGTATTGCTATCAATGAGGATTTCGCCAATATCACGACGTAAATAGTCACGGATCGCACGAACAATAACGTTACTCTCTTGGTGAATGAGAAAAGGCGCTGGGTTGGACTCAGAGGCTTGCTTAATGGCACTCCAATGATTGAGGAGAACATTCAGATCCCACTCCAGTTCTTCAGCACTTTTTCCGACTCCCGCAGTACGGACGATAAGTCCCATACCTTGTGGTAAGACCAAGGTGCTTAATGCTGTTTTTAGATCGGTACGCTCATCGCCTTCGATACGGCGAGAAATACCGCCAGCACGAGGGTTGTTGGGCATAAGAACTAAATAACTTCCGGCTAATGAAATAAAGGTGGTTAAGGCTGCGCCTTTACTGCCACGCTCTTCTTTCTCAACTTGAACAATTACTTCTTGGCCTTCACGCAGCACTTCTTTAATGCTTGGACGACCTTGGTAAGTGTAACCTTCAGGAAAATAATCGCGGGAAATTTCTTTAAGAGGGAGGAAACCGTGTCTTTCTGCACCATAGTCAACGAATGCAGCTTCGAGACTAGGTTCAATACGAGTGATACGGCCTTTGTAGATATTGGCTTTTTTGGATTCATGTCCAGGACTTTCAATATCTAAATCAAACAGTCGCTGGCCATCAACCAAAGCGACACGCAACTCTTCTTTTTGAGTTGCGTTAATTAACATTCTTTTCATTTAAAATCTCGTTATCTTTTCTTTGTTTTGATTATTATTCTTGTTGTTGTATTTCGTTTTCACGGTGCCAGATCCCATGGCTTATTGATTACAGCCTCCCGGCTGGAGGGGATGCTCTGAGGGCACTTCAGTTATCACAAGCATACGTTTGCTTGTGAACCGCGCGGTGGCGGTAGGTACTCAACATGAAAAGGCGAGGAGTAGAACAACAAGAAAACCGCTATCAATCGTGTCTTACGCCATATGCTGCACATCAATAGTCAGAGAACTACTCACATTTTTGCAAGGAATAAAAGGCTAAACAACATGCCAAACCTTTCATACTTTGCAGCTGTGAACTATAGCAGTGACTGCTAAACTCAGCAATCGGCATTGTAAGAAACTCCTTATTTTTTTAACGGTCTGTACAAAAAGATCACAGTTCGCGAGGTCTACGTCACGAAAAACGTCAATAACTTTGTGATTCTTTGATTCACTGTCATAGGTGTTTCAAGGTGTAACGAAGATTTGCTGTTATTTTCGCCAGTTTGAAGTGGCATTTATCGTAAACGTAGTTTTTTCCTGTGAAGAAAAAGGTGATTTTCCGCCAATTAAGGTTAAAATGGCGGTTATGAGCGAAATTAAAACCCAAGTCCAGTTCGTCGATATCGATGAAGATATGGCTGGTCAACGCATTGATAATTTTTTGCGTAACCAATTAAAAAATATTCCTAAGAGCGTGGTTTATCGAATCTTGCGCAAAGGAGAAGTGCGAGTTAATAAAAAGCGCGTTAAGGCTGAGTATAAACTGGCCGCAGGCGATAGCATCCGTATTCCTCCGGTGACGATGGAGGTCAATGACTCAGAACCGGCCGCACCCAGTATCAAGCTTAATCGCGTTGCTGAACTAGAAGCGTGTATCGTCTATGAAGACGATCATCTTTTGATTCTCAATAAACCTTCTGGAACGGCAGTACATGGTGGTAGTGGTTTAAAATTTGGTGCAATTGAAGCTTTGCGAGCATTGCGTCCACAGGCACGTTTTTTAGAACTCGTCCATCGTATTGACCGAGACACGTCTGGTATTCTATTGGTCGCTAAGAAGCGCTCGGCCTTACGTCATTTACAAGCGCAATTTCGTGAGAAAACGGTACAAAAATACTATTTTGCATTGGTGATGGGGCGTTGGCCTGCGAATGTTAAAGTGGTCAATGCACCATTATTAAAAAATGAGGTTAATAGTATTGTTCGGGTAAACCCTAATGGTAAACCATCAGAAACTCGTTTTAGAGTGCTCGAACAGTTTGCCCAGGCAACTTTGCTTCAAGCAAGCCCGATTACAGGGCGAACGCACCAGATACGTGTACACACTCAATATACGGGTCATCCCATCGCTTGGGATGACCGATATGGTGATCGCCGATTTGACGCCTACGTGAGTCAATTTTCCATTAATCGACTGTTTTTACATGCTGCCAATATTCAATTTATGCATCCCGCAACAGGAGACAAAATGGATATCAGTGCACCATTGGACGCGTCCTTAGAACGTGCATTAGGACAAATGCGCCAAGCTTGATGGTTTTTTGGGGATGAATCTCGCCTCGGTGTGTATTGTCGTGGTGAGATTCGTTCGATGATTAAATCACTCTAATCTGTTCACTTTCTAAGAGTTTAATTAGCTTAATCAGTGGCAAACCGATTAATGAATTGGGATCATCCCCCTCCAAACGTTCAAAGAGAGCAATGCCCAGTCCTTCGCTTTTAAAGCTCCCAGCGCAGTAGAAAGGCTGCTCTTTATCGACATATCGAGCCACCATATCTGGTGTCAGCGTACGAAAGTGTACTTTAAAAGTATCGATAGTGACTTGCGTTTGTTCGGTTTGAGTATTGTGTAGCGCGAGACCAGTGTAAAAAGTGATGGTTTGACCACTTTGTTGCAGTAACTGATGAATCGCTGTCTCTCGGTTGTATGGTTTTCCAATGATTTGACCATTGATAACACATACTTGATCTGAACCAATCACTAGACTTGGTGATGATAGCTGGCAAGAGCGCGCTTTGTTGGTCGCTAAGCGCATCACCAGCTGTTCTGGTGTCTCGTCAGTCAACGGTGTCTCATCACAATCAGGACTAGCGGTAACAAAAGGAATAGCCAGTTTTTCTAGTAATTGTTGTCGATAAGGTGAGGTTGAAGCCAAAACTAGTTGGTAATTTTGCATTTTGATTTACAATTGTCTTCAGTGTATGAGTAGCATACCGGAAACTGGCAGATCGTCTCAAGTAAAGTGAGCGATATGGTACACCTTACGACGGATTAATCCTGTATTTATCATACAATAGTAACGTGCTTCTTAAGCCAATAGCGAAATAAGGCATAGCAACTTTTTTGCCTTTTTCTTTGACTAAAACAATTTTGGAAGATAATATTCGCGCCCTATGCAAAAGGTAAAAATACCGCGAACGATTGACCCGGCAAAAGCCGCTCAAAAACGATTGGATTATGATGGTATCATTCAAGCCAGTCTTTTAAAGCGCTTAGAAGAGTCAGTTGATGGCGTAAAACGCGACGCACAAGTCTCATTGTCATTTGGGATGGATGAACAGCAACTGGTTGTTATCTCTGGTAAAGCTAACATCGAAGTTGATTTAGAGTGTCAGCGCTGTAATCAAGCATTTGCACATGAATGCACCATTGAGTTTACTTATACTCCTTACTACAGTGAGCAAAGTGAGCAAGATGCACCGGATGAGTACGATTTGGTAGATCCTAACGAGTACGGTGAGATTGATTTGATTCAGTTAGTTGAAGACGAGTTCATTCTTGGTTTACCCCAAGTAGCGATGCACGATGAAGCGGATTGTAGCGTTAACTCAGACAATTTGGTGTTTGGTGAGATCCCCGACGAAGTGTTGGATGATAAGCCGAATCCATTCGATGTTTTAAAAAGTTTGAAGAAGTAAATCTTCAATCCATAACACAGGAGTAGGGTCAATGGCCGTACAAAAGAGCAAGAAATCACGTTCAATGCGTGGTATGCGTCGTTCACATGATGCGCTAACTTCAGCTGCACTATCTGTAGATGCAACTTCAGGTGAAACTCACCTACGTCACAATGTAACCGCTGAAGGCTACTACCGTGGCAAAAAGGTTATCAACAAGTAAGGTTGTGACCTTTGCAAAATCTAACCGTTGCACTTGATGCAATGGGCGGGGATTTCGGTCCTCGCGTTACAGTGCCTGCCGCCGTGCAGGCACTGTCGCATTTCCCAGAGCTAAAAGTGATATTAGTGGGTGATCATAGCGCGATCACTCAGCAATTATCTTTACTAGGTTACCAACCCGATCCTCGTTTGAGTATTGTGCACAGTGATCGAGTGATCGCTAACTCAGAAAAACCCTCACTAGCATTACGCCATAGCCATGACAGTTCAATGGGTTTGGCTATCGATCTGGTCGCTCAACAACAGGCGGATGCTTGTGTCAGTGCTGGTAACACCGGCGCGCTGATGGCACTCTCACGTTTTCGTTTAAAGCTTCTCCCTGGGATTGAGCGTCCGGCATTAGTAACCGCTTTACCCACGATATCGGGTGGTAAAACGTGGTTATTGGATCTTGGTGCGAATGTCTCTAGTGATGCTGATTCCCTGTTTCAATTTGCAGTGATGGGATCGGCATTGGCTGAGCAACATTTACAACGTTCCCCCCGCGTGGCGATTTTAAATATTGGCGCGGAAGAGATAAAAGGTAATGATCTGGTTAAGCGTTGTGCACAGCTGCTAAAGCAAACTCAAGCGGTGAATTTTATTGGCTATATTGAAGGGAATCAGTTATTGATGGATGCCGCCGACGTTGTGGTGTGTGATGGATTTGTCGGTAATGTTTGTTTAAAAACCTGTGAAGGGACTGCACAACTCTTTATTGATAAGTTAAAAAATCTCTTTTTAGCCTCATCCATAAAGGGTTGGATTGCCCGAAAAGTGTTTTCTGAACTGTTTTATGAATTAAAAACCTTGAACCCCGACCAGTATAACGGCGCAAGTTTGCTAGGATTACGCGGCATAGTCATTAAAAGTCATGGAAGTGCCGATGTATCCGCAGTCGTCAATGCGATAGGTGAAGCGGTTCATGAAGTGAAACGACAAGTCCCCAGCCGCATAAGCGATCGTTTGGAAGCGGTTTTACTCGAGAGGCATTATTAGTCTTCATGTATAGCAAAATTTTAGGTACTGGCAGCTACTTGCCATCTCAAGTGCGTACTAACGCAGATTTAGAGAAAATGGTAGATACCAATGATGAGTGGATTGTGACCCGGACGGGGATTCGTGAGCGTCGAATTGCCGCTGATAACGAAACCGTCGCCGATATGGCATTTTATGCTGCTGAAAAAGCCATCGAAATGGCGCAAATTGATAAGAATGAGATTGATCTGATTATTGTTGCCACGACGAGCGGCAGTCATACTTTTCCCTCTTCTGCTTGTCAGGTTCAAGCTAAGCTCGGGATCAAAGGTTGTCCAGCTTTTGATTTGGCTGCAGCATGCTCTGGTTTTGTGTATGCATTGTCGGTTGCTGATCAACACATTAAATCAGGCATGTGTAAAAAAGTACTGGTGATTGGTGCGGATGCATTATCGAAAACGTGCGATCCAACCGACCGCTCAACCATTATTTTATTTGGTGATGCGGCAGGAGCGGTGGTGGTTGGTGCTAGTCAAGAGCCCGGTATCTTATCAACTCATATCTATGCCGATGGTGAGTTTGGTGAGTTACTCAGTCTTGAAGTGCCTGAGCGTGGCGGTAATGTTGATAAGTGGCTGCATATGGCCGGTAACGAAGTGTTTAAAGTCGCCGTGACTCAATTATCAAAATTAGTCAAAGATACTTTAGCGGCGAATAATTTACATAAGTCGCAATTAGATTGGCTGGTGCCGCATCAAGCCAATTATCGAATTATTTCTGCTACTGCAAAGAAACTTTCTATGTCATTAGATCAAGTTGTGATGACGTTAGATCGCCATGGTAATACTTCAGCTGCAACGGTACCAACCGCATTAGATGAAGCGGTGCGCGATGGACGCATTCAACGTGGCCAGTTATTGCTGTTAGAAGCGTTTGGTGGTGGTTTTACTTGGGGCTCTGCCTTGGTTAAATTCTGATTGCTCCCCAATCACTTATTTGACGTTGAAGAGTCGCTTGACTCTTTATCCATTTTATTAGGTTAAGGAAAGAAGATGAGCAAGTTTGCTATTGTATTCCCAGGCCAAGGTTCACAAGCAATCGGTATGCTTGCGGAGCTTGGTGAACAGTATGATGTTGTAAAACAGACGTTTAGCCAAGCTTCTGAAGTATTAGGTTATGACTTATGGGCATTAGTTCAACAAGGCCCAGCAGAAGATCTTAACCAAACTCATCGTACGCAACCCGCTATCCTTGCTGCATCGGTTGCTATTTGGCGTGTGTGGCAGTCATTGAACTTGCCTCAACCTGAAGTCTTAGCAGGACACAGTTTAGGTGAATACTCTGCGTTAGTATGCTCGGGGGTGATTGATTTTCAGCAGGCGATCAGCTTAGTTGAATTACGTGGTCGATTAATGCAAGAGGCTGTACCTGCTGGCACGGGAGCAATGTATGCGATCATTGGTCTTGATGATGAGGCGATTGCCAACGCGTGCCAACAAGCCGCTCAAGGTCAAATTGTTTCTCCGGTAAACTTTAACTCCCCAGGTCAGGTCGTGATTGCTGGGCAGAAAGAGGCTGTTGAGCGTGCTGGTGTACTGTGCAAAGAAGCGGGTGCCAAGCGAGCATTACCCTTGCCAGTGTCAGTGCCATCGCATTGTGCATTAATGAAACCCGCCGCAGAAAAATTAGCCATTGCGCTCGCTGGACTTCAGTTTAATAGCCCATCAATTCCGGTCATTAATAACGTTGATGTGCTGGCTGAAACGGATCCTGCAAAAATTAAAGATGCCCTTGTGCGTCAGCTTTATAATCCGGTACGTTGGACAGAAGCGGTACAAAGCATGAGTGACCAAGGGATTGAAAAACTTATTGAAGTTGGTCCAGGTAAAGTGTTAACTGGATTAACCAAACGCATAGTGAAAACACTGGATGCGGTAGCCGTAAACGATAGCGCTTCATTCGAAGCTGTGCAATAAAGTAGGAATCAAACATGAATGAATTCATGAGCCTTGAAGGTAAAGTCGCTCTAGTCACGGGAGCAAGTCGTGGGATTGGCCGCTCAATCGCAGAAGTGCTTGTCGCACGCGGTGCAACCGTGATTGGAACAGCAACCAGCGATAGTGGCGCAGATGCAATTAGTACTTATCTAGGCGAGAAGGGTAAAGGGTTTGCTTTGAATGTGACTGACCCTGCATCGATCGAATCGGTACTCAAAGCGATCAATGAACAGTTTGGCAGCATCGACATTTTAGTGAATAATGCCGGTATCACACGTGATAACCTATTGATGCGTATGAAAGACGAAGAGTGGATGGATATCTTAGATACCAACTTAACGTCGATTTTCCGCTTATCGAAAGCGGTATTACGTGGCATGATGAAAAAACGCCATGGTCGAATCATTAATGTTGGTTCGGTTGTTGGTACCATGGGTAATGCTGGACAAACTAACTATGCAGCGGCAAAAGCGGGCGTAATTGGCTTTACCAAGTCGATGGCACGTGAAGTTGCATCCCGTGGTGTGACTGTGAACACAGTTGCACCAGGTTTTATCGCCACAGATATGACAAAAGCGCTGAATGATGAGCAACGTGCTGCTACACTAGCGCAAGTTCCAGCGGGTCGTCTGGGTGAACCTCATGAAATTGCTTCTGCAGTGGCTTTTCTAGCGTCCAATGAAGCAGCTTACATTACGGGTGAGACTCTGCACGTCAACGGCGGAATGTACATGGTTTAATGCCAAGTGTTTGGAGAAGTTAAGCGACAGTCGTCAATAAATGCTGACTTTTCTTAACAGTTGGTTTTTAGGTGCGCAACATTTGTGCATGATTTATGTCAAAAATGGTGTGAATTTCGGTTAAAATCGGTAAATTTGTGGTTTGACCAGCAAGGTCCCCCTTGCAACTTTCACTAGTTCGAATAAACTACGGAATCATCGCATTAGGCGAAATCTGTAAAGGAAAAGAAAACATGAGCAACATTGAAGAACGCGTAAAGAAAATCATCGTTGAACAGCTAGGTGTAGACGAAGCAGAAGTAAAAAATGAATCTTCTTTCGTTGAAGATCTAGGTGCAGATTCTCTAGACACTGTTGAATTAGTTATGGCTCTTGAAGAGGAATTTGATACTGAGATTCCTGATGAAGAAGCAGAGAAAATCACTACTGTTCAAGCTGCGATTGATTACGTGACCAGCAACGCTCAGTAATGTTCTCCCCAGGCGGCCCTCTGGCCGCCTGAGTTTTTTAGTCATCTATCCCTCTCATAGAATGTTTCTATCCCGGAGAATATGATCGTGTCCAAGCGTCGTGTCGTTGTCACTGGCATGGGTATGTTGTCACCAGTAGGCAACACTGTAGAATCTTCTTGGAAAGCCCTGCTAGCTGGTCAAAGTGGTATTGTTAATATTGAGCACTTTGATACTACAAATTTCTCAACTCGTTTCGCAGGTCTAGTCAAAGACTTTAATTGCGAAGAGTATATGTCTAAAAAAGATGCCAGAAAAATGGATCTTTTTATCCAATATGGCATTGCTGCGGGTATTCAAGCTCTAGACGATTCCGGTCTGCAAATTACGCAAGCTAATGCGCCACGTGTTGGTGTCGCCATTGGTTCGGGAATTGGTGGTCTTGAGTTAATTGAATCTGGCCATCAGGCATTAATCGAAAAAGGTCCACGTAAGGTTAGCCCATTTTTCGTTCCCTCAACCATTGTTAACATGGTTGCAGGTAACCTTTCTATTATGCGTGGTTTACGTGGTCCAAATCTTGCAATTTCAACCGCTTGTACCACTGGCTTGCACAATATTGGTCATGCCGCACGGATGATTGCTTACGGTGATGCCGATGCCATGGTTGCGGGTGGTGCAGAAAAAGCCTCCACACCTTTAGGTATGGCTGGTTTTGGTGCTGCGAAAGCGTTATCCACTCGCAATGATGAACCACAAAAAGCTTCACGCCCTTGGGATAAAGATCGTGATGGTTTTGTATTGGGTGATGGTGCTGGTGTGATTGTGCTTGAAGAGTATGAACACGCTAAAGCTCGTGGTGCTAAAATTTATGCTGAGTTGGTCGGTTTTGGTATGTCAGGTGATGCTTATCACATGACTTCACCAAGTGAAGACGGTTCTGGTGGCGCTCTAGCGATGGAAGCCGCGATGCGTGATGCTGGAGTCACAGGGACTCAAATTGGTTATGTTAATGCTCACGGAACGTCAACTCCGGCCGGTGATGTCGCGGAAGTAAAAGGCATCAAACGAGCATTAGGTGAAGAAGGCGCTAAACAAGTATTAGTCTCTTCAACCAAATCAATGACGGGTCACTTGCTCGGTGCAGCAGGTTCTGTTGAAGCGATCATTACCATCATGTCGTTGGTTGACCAAATTGTTCCACCAACCATTAACCTTGATAACCCAGAAGAAGGGTTAGAGATAGACTTAGTGCCCCATACGGTGCGTAAAGTATCAGGTATGGATTATGCGATATGCAACTCGTTTGGCTTCGGTGGTACCAACGGTTCACTGATTTTTAAACGCGTATAATTAATCTATCTGATTGAGTTTGAGTTTAAACGGCTTGGTGCTTTGCATTAGGCCGTTTATTTTTTCAGGGAGTCAAGCATGATTGGGCAAAATGGATTCAACGAGCCCCTAATTACCGCCAGTGATCGTTCTTTCCAATATGGCGATGGCTGCTTTAGTACTCTATTGATTAAACAAGGTAAAATTCAGTTCTGGGATTATCATCAAGAGCGAATGGAGGCTTGCTTACAGCGCTTGGCGATTCCATCTCCTGATTGGTTGAAAATAGAACTTGCGTTGAATCAAGCGGCGATAGGTAAGTCACTGGCGGGAATGAAACTGCATATTAGCCGTGGCGAAGGAGGACGAGGTTATAGTCCAAGCCAACAACATTCATCAAGAATTACATTGAGTCACTTTGATTTTCCAGCTCATTATCATCAATGGCAACGTCAAGGGATCAGATTAGGCGTCTGTGAGCAGCGCATGGGACTCAACCCATTGCTGGCGGGACATAAACATAATAACCGCTTAGAGCAAGTTTTACTGCGTGGTGAAATGGATCGTACAGGGTATGACGATGGCGTTTGTTTGGATCTTAATCATCATATCGTTGAAACAACGATGGCAAATTTGTTCTGGGTGAAAAATGGCACCTTATATACGCCGAGTCTTGATAATGCTGGTGTTGCTGGTGTCGCGCGGCGGATGATTTTACAATCGGCAACATCATTCGGGTTGACCGTGGAAATTGGTCAGTTTCCAATGGAGCATTTAATTGCTGCTGATGAGGTTTTTATTTCTAATGCCATCATTGAAGTCGCGCCTGTCATCGGTATTGCGCATCATTTGTATACCATCGGCCGTTATGTACGATATTTTCAGGAGAGTTTTAATTCGTGATTAAAAAATTACTGGCCTTAATTTTAGTCATCATTGTTTTTGCTACTGCAAGCTACTTTTATGCAGTTAAAAAGACCAATGATTACCTCGCGCAGCCGTTATTGATCACTGAACCGCAGTTGATCACTATTCATGGTGGGACGAGTTTAAACAGAGCGTTGGCGTTAATGACCGATCAAGCTTGGTTAGTTGATGATCCTTTGGCCTCGAAGTTATTACGTCGTTTCTACCCTGAATTAACGCCGATTAGAGCGGGAACGTATCAATTACAGCCCGGGTTATCGCTACAAGATAGTTTAGCGTTATTGGTTTCTGGGCGAGAATTTCAGTTTTCGATCACCTTTATTGAAGGAAGCCGTTTTTCTGAATGGCGTGCTAGCTTAGCGCAAAATCCTAACTTACAACAAACGCTGACTGAGCATTCAGAGGCAGACATCGCCCAATTATTAGGCATCGATAATGCAAAGTTAGAAGGCTTATTTTTGGCGGAAACCTACCATTTTACTAAAGGGGAGAAGGATATTGATATCCTTCGTCGAGCGCATCGTAAGCTCAATCGTCTGCTTGAGCATGAATGGGAGCATCGTCAGCCTGATTTGCCATTGAAAACTCCTTACGAAGCCCTTATTTTGGCGTCAATTATTGAAAAAGAAACGGCGATCGATGCGGAGCGGGAGCGAGTCTCTTCGGTGTTTATTAATCGATTAAACAAGCGAATGCGTTTACAAACGGACCCTACGGTTATTTATGGAATGGGTGATCGTTATCAAGGGCGGATTCGCCGTGCTGATTTGCGTGAAGCGACAGAATATAATACTTACGTGATCAATGGACTCCCTCCGACGCCGATCGCGATGGCTGGCCCCGCTTCGATTAAGGCCGCTTTAAATCCGGAACAGAGTGATTACCTTTATTTTGTGGCCAGTGGTCATGGTGATCACGTGTTTTCAAAAACATTAGCAGAACATAATCGCGCGGTTCGCGCCTATTTACAAGTGATCAGAAGTCGACAATGAACGCAAAATTTATCGTAGTAGAAGGGCTAGAAGGCGCAGGAAAAAGCACGGCTATTCAGGTTGTGATCGATACGTTACAAGCTTTTGGTATTGAGTCAATTACCCAGACTCGTGAGCCCGGTGGCACGGTATTGGCTGAAAAAATGCGTGCTTTAGTCAAAGAAGATCACCCTGGTGAAGTTTTACAAGATGTGACGGAAGTGCTGCTAATGTACGCCGCACGGGTACAACTTGTGGAAAACGTCATTAAACCTGCATTGGCGGCAGGATGCTGGGTCGTGGGCGATCGCCATGACATGTCTTCGCAAGCTTATCAAGGCGGCGGACGGCAGATTAGCCCTGCGACGATGCAGCAGCTTAAGCAGTTAGCGTTAGGGGCGTTTAGCCCAGATTTTACTTTATACTTAGATATCGATCCGCGAGTCGGATTAGAGCGAGCTCGTGGGCGAGGGGAGTTGGATCGTATTGAGAGAATGGACTTGAGTTTTTTTGAACGTACACGACAGCGTTATCTAGAACTGGCTAAGGACAATCCATCAGTCACGATTATTAACGCGCAGCAAACCTTACAAGCGGTGACACAAGATATTCAGCAAGCGTTATTAAACTGGTTAAATCAACATAAAGGTTAATGATGAACGCAGTATATCCTTGGTTAAGCGAGGCATGGGAGCGTTGGAAACAACAGCTTGAGCATCAGCGCTTTGCTTCAGCAACCTTAATCAATGCCCCACACGGAGTAGGCGCAGAGCAGTTGATTGAGAAATTCTCGCAGGCATTAATGTGTACTACACAGCGTAGTGAGCCCTGTGGATTTTGTCATGGCTGTGAGTTAATGCTATCGGCCACGCATCCGGATTATCATCTTGTTCGTCCTGAAAAAGAGGGCAAGTCGATTACGGTTGAGCAAATTCGTATAGCGAATCGATTAGCACAAGAGTCTTCACAGCTCTCAGGCTTTCGGTTGATCGTGATTGAGCCTGCCGAAGCAATGAATGAATCAGCAGCGAATGCTTTACTGAAAACGCTTGAAGAGCCCGCAGAAAAATGTGTTTTCATTTTACTGACTCATCAAGTGAGCCGTTTACTGGCGACAATCGTCAGTCGTTGCCAACAAATTATTATTCCAGAACCGCAGCCACAAGCCGTTATGCCGTGGTTAACCGAACAGTGTCAACAATCGATTCCTGCTTTTGCTGCTCATATTCATGGTAATGCTCCATTACTGACTCGAGCGTTTATTTTACAAGGTGAACTCCAAAATTATTTGGCGATTGAGCAGCAATTTGTTCAGGCATTACAAGGCGACATTTCGGCATTATTAAATTGTGCGAAAACGATCAGTGGCCAGCCTCTCAGTGGACTACGTTGGCTTTGGTATCTCTTGACTGACGCCCAAAAAACCGCTTTTGGGGTATGGCAGCCTTACTTTACTCCGCAAAGTCAGTGGCTTGCTCAAGCTCGTTCTTTGTCTTTATTACAACAACAAACGGATTCATTGGCGCAGTTGATCAATCAATTACAGGGATTTAGTGGGTTAAATAGTGAACTTTTAATTGCTGATTGGTTATTTAAATTTAATGAGGAAACATGTTTGTAGATTCACATTGTCATCTTGATAAACTGAACTATCAAGATTTACACCAAGATATCAGCGATGTTCTTGCTAAAGCCGAACGGGCTAAAGTGACACAATTACTTTCTGTGGGTGTGACGTTAGACTCATTTCCCAATATGTTAGCGATGATTACTCCCTTCGATAATATTCATGCTTCTTGTGGTGTTCATCCTCTCGACGTGCAAAGTGATTTTGATCTAGAGCGTTTTCACACTTATGCCCGTCACCCTAAAGTGGTTGCGATTGGTGAAACTGGGCTCGATTATCACTATCAGCCAGAAATGGCGGAATTACAACAACAGCGTTTTATTCAGCATATTGATACTGCCGTTGAACTCAATAAGCCATTGATTATTCATACTCGTCAAGCGCGAGAAGATACTTTAGCTATACTCAAAGCACATCACGCAGAGCGTTGTGGCGGGGTTATACACTGTTTTACTGAAGATTGGGCTTTTGCGCAGGCGGCAATGGATTTAGGCTTCTATATTTCGATCTCTGGGATCGTTACGTTTCGCCAAGCAACAGAGCTCAAAGCCGTGGTAAAGGCACTACCATTAGATAGGTTGTTGATTGAAACCGATTCGCCTTATTTAGCGCCAGTACCTCATCGAGGTAAAGAGAATCAGCCGGCTTATGTGGTTGAGGTTGCGGCGTATATTGCTCAACTTAAAGGGCTTTCTTTGGGCGAAGTTGCAGAAAAAACCAGCAAAAACTTCCAAGATCTTTTTTTGCGATGAAAATCAAATTTTATAGGTGTAAGACGCCTGGAATGGCTGTTTTACGTGCTTTACTTCAAATTATCATCAAGAATTAGCCTTGTTTACTTAATATGTTGAATATTTAGTCTAAACTAATCAATTGGTAATTTTGTTACTAAAAATAACAACCTCATCAATTTAATTTACCAAGTAAAATTAATTGATGGAAAATTATTATTAATATAAACAATAGGATAGAATGCTTCTGTTGCCTTGTCGACAAGTGATGGCTGTGTGATCTGTCTATTACTTTGAAACTAAATTTCTTTGCGAACTGGAAAGTTTGAGGGGCATCAAGATATATTTAGAGGCGGAAAATATAATACATTTGTGGTTACATTTTCATTGGGTGCTAACATTTAGGCTACGGGGGTGTGCCGTTGGAACCCGAAAAATTCTAATAACTTAATCAGGAGCATAAACATGTTAAAGAACGCTTTTGCTAACCTGCAAAAAGTAGGTAAAGCACTGATGCTTCCAGTATCAGTCTTACCTGTTGCAGGTATTTTGCTTGGTGTTGGGGCGGCAAACTTTAGTTGGCTGCCAGAAGTCGTATCCCATTTAATGGAACAAGCTGGTGGCTCGGTATTTGGTCAAATGGCACTCTTGTTTGCCGTTGGTGTCGCCCTAGGCTTTACCAATAACGATGGTGTATCAGGACTTTCTGCTATTGTCGGCTATGGCATCATGGTTGCGACCTTGAACGTTATGGCAGAGGTAATGGGTGTTGATGGCATCGAAACAGGCGTACTTGGCGGTATTCTTGCGGGTGGTGTTGCAGCGTGGTCGTTCAATCGTTTCTATAAAATTCAGCTACCAGAATATCTCGGATTCTTTGCGGGTAAACGTGCGGTACCTATTATTACCGGTTTCTTGTCGATTGCTCTAGGTATTCTCTTATCGGTAATTTGGCCTCCGATTGGTGGCGTTATTGCTTCTTTCTCTGATTGGGCTGCGCATCAAAACCCAGTCACTGCATTTGGTATTTACGGTATTGTTGAGCGTGCACTGATTCCATTTGGTTTACACCATATCTGGAACGTACCTTTCTTCTACGAAGCAGGTTCTTGTGTGACTAACTCCGGTCAACCAGCAACAGGTATTATGACTTGTTTCTTGACTGCGAATGATGTGACTCGCGAAGCGGGTAATGGTTTTGGTCAGTTAGCGGGTGGTTACCTATTTAAAATGTTTGGTCTTCCTGCAGCGGCTTTTGCGATTGCGCATTGTGCTAAACCTGAGAACCGTGCAAAAATCATGGGTATCATGGCTTCTGCGGCATTAACTTCTTTCCTAACCGGTATTACTGAGCCAATTGAATTCTCTTTCCTATTCATTGCTCCTGTACTTTACGCGGTTCACGCGGTACTTGCGGGCTTGGCGTATGTCTTAACCAACTCGCTAGGCATTGTTCATGGCCACACGTTCTCTAACGGCTTTATTGACTTTGTTGTTCAATCTCCTCGTGCAGAAAACATGTTGCTACTGGTAGGCTTAGGTATTGCTTATGCTGTGCTTTACTATGTGGTATTTACGTTTGTTATTCGTACTTTGAATCTGAAAACACCGGGCCGTGAAGATGAATCCGCTGATGCGAATACTTCAACAGGGTCAGAGTTAGCAGGTGAATTAGTAGCGGCATTTGGTGGTAAAGAAAATATCACTAACTTAGATGCTTGTATTACTCGCCTACGCGTATCGGTTGCAGAGACAGAGTTGGTTGATCAAGCGAAACTAAAACAACTCGGTGCTGCTGGCGTTGTTGTGGTGTCTGGTGGTGTACAAGCTATTTTTGGTACTAAATCAGATAACTTAAAAACAGAAATGGATGAGTGGATTCGCAACCACGGTTAATTCTCATTCTTTCTTCCCCTATAAATAAGGAGACTTCGGTCTCCTTTTTATCGGTTTGCTGAAAGTGCTCATTATCAATGATGTTTTAACCTCTACCTATACTCAGGGCAAGATCATGAACGTTTTTTGCGCAATGCGAGGTTAAGTTTGACCTGACGTGCGGGCTGTGATCTTATGCTCCTTTTTTAAGGTGTTGCCATGAATATTAATACCATCAAAGAGCACTTCAG